>DMRV01000262.1 GCA_003456455.1 Flavobacteriales bacterium | reverse complement strand
GTTAGTCTATCTGTGTTCCAAAACCGAACAAATGGAAACAGGATTCTGATGCTTCATCAAACGAAAAAGGCAGGTCTTAGACCTGCCTTTTTCAATAACTTTAACCACAAACGGTTCGACAATCCGATTGGCTTTGAGTTAAAGTGGAGAATACCGGAATCGAATCGGTCATAATTCTAAACCAATTATTAGCGATTCAAATTCTCTGAAGAGCTTCAAGTCCTCTCTGCTGCTGACTCTACTATCTACCTTTAAATCAGATTCTTTCACATTAAAATCTTACGTTTAGCTTGTAGCTCAATGAGCTTTAAAATACTGTACCTTATTTGCACCTCGGAAACTACGTACTGGCTTAATATGCTGAGGATTAAGATTTTAAATGCCTACTCTACTTTCCGTATCGGAAAGTGAGGACTTTGTAATTTCGCGCCATGAGCCAAGCAAGCCTCATCAGATACAAAGCCGATTATAGAACAATAGCAACTGTTCTTGCCTACGCAGTTTTTTACCCAATTAGCTGGGTGCTTTTTGCAAAAGTTGGTTGGGTAGGTAAAGTTGCTATTGTAGTTATTCATTGCAATTGGCAGTACATTATTGCCACCATTATTCACAACACCATTCACGTTCCAATTTTTAGAAGTATGGCGTGGAATAAGGCGTTCCAGTTTTTACTGTCTGCGGTAAAAGGAAATCCTGTTAGCGGATATGTTCCGGGGCACAATTTGAGTCACCATAAGCATATGCAAACTGAGTTTGACCCAACTAGAACAACGCGAGCACGGTTTGGCTGGAATCTTATTAATCAATCGGTTTTCTTCTTCCTCTGCATGTTTGACATAATGAAATCTGAGAAGGCATTTGTCAAACGAATGAAGGATGTGAAACCAGGCTGGGCAAAGCAATACAAACGCGAGGCGCTTCTAGTTGGTAGCATTAAAGTGATTCTACTTATTGTGGATTGGCAGCGTATGTTGCTACTCGTTTTTCTTCCTAATATGTACTCACTTTGGGGCATTTTCGGAACAAATTATTGGCAGCACGATGGTTGCGATGAAACGCATCCGTACAATCACTCACGTTCATTCACAGGAAAATTTTTCAACTGGATTACGTTTAATAACGGCTATCATGGCATCCATCACCTGTATATGGGTGTGCATTGGAGTTTATACCCAGAATACCACGAGCGATTAGTTAAACCCCACGTGCATCCAAACCTGGACCAGAAATCGCTAATCGTCTACCTCTGGAAGTCCTGCATTTGGCCTGGAAAGCGCTTGGATTATCTTGGAAACCCGGTTAAACTACCGCCAGAAGTTGAAACTGCTGATTGGGTGGCCGATGTTTCAATCGACCCAGAAGCTAAGGTTGCTTTGGGGGCTATTCAGTGATATTTTTTTAGGATAATGAACAATACTTGGTTTTTAGAGTTTTATATAGATGTTCAAACATTTACACTCAAATTAATCCAACAGATGAGAACTATGACGCTGCCAAAGGAAACACGGCAGAGAAGTTAGTAGGACACCTTGGTTCTCCAGATTTCTTTGACGTTGCTAATCATCCAACAGCTTCTTTCGAGATTACTGAAGTTGCTGAAGATGGTTCTTCTGCAAAAGGAAACCTTACGGTTAGAGGAATTACTAACGAAGAAACGGTTGAGAACATAACGCTTGCTGATGGAACGCTAAGCGGAACATTGACTTTCGACAGAACGAAGTATGAAGTAGCATTCTCACATCCTGTAAAGGAAATGGTGCTTTCTAACGATATCGCTCTTGCAATTGCATTGAAAGTTGCTGGGTAAGTAACTTTTAGTTTATGAGAGAAAAGGGCGGCCAATTGGCCGCCCTTTTTGATTTAATAGAGTAGGGGACTACGACTTTTTTAAGTCCCTAGAACGTGAAGTTTAAACCTGCTATAAAGCTGAAACGCTGCACTGGATATTGGTTCCATATCTCATAGCGCATTGCGGCAATGTTTCGCAAGTCCACGAACGCTCCTATCCATCTTTTGTAGCGGTATTCTGCTCCTAGACTGATATCGGCATAACCAGCTAGTTTAATTGGCTCTACGTGAGTTATTCCTTCGTCATCCGTCACGTAGCCTTTTGCAACTCTGTTTCCAGCGGCAGTAATTGATGCTTTGAAAATGAACTTATCGTTCAGGTTATAGTTCCCTGAGAAAACAAAAGTGAACGGAGCCTCGTGCCATGGTTGCATGGTATCGTTCGAGAAATGGAATAGTCGGTATTGAGCTGTTGCTTGAACGAATAGTTTCTCACTCATGGAATAGCTCAAAGATCCTTTAAAGCGCGTTATACGCGTATCGTGATACTCAGGCGTGAACTTCAATCCCGCTCCATCTGAAGTGTCATTCACGAAGAACACTTGGTTCTGATTGATGATTTCAGCCACCGACAAATCGAATCCGAGAATTCGGAAGATGTTGCCTTTGAAACCGCCCTCTACATTCAATCTTTCGTAGGTATTGGTTCTCAGCAAATCGGTATGTGCGTATGGATTAATCTCGGAGATACTTCTTAAACCGTTTCGTTCAACACCTCCAGTTGCATTTACATAGAACCGAACCATGTCTTGCGCCAAGAAATAATGCATGCGAAGTATCGGTGTGAGAATAGGCTTCACATAATCTTTTCGTCCATCTACAAACAGCCCAAAACCGGCATCAATTCCCCAGCGCTCTTTGCGCAATTTGAACTCAGCTTCTAAGCCAAATAGGATATTATCATCTATCCCAGAAACGGGAGATTGATTATGAAACACATCCATCGTTGAACGTACTTGCACGGTATGTTTCCTGACAGGAATGACAACTCCACCGTTTAAGGACGCACGTCCTTCTTGGTTCTGAAATCGGTCTAACGTATGACTGTAATACAACTCCGCGAAGTCGAAAATCTTTGGCTTTTTTCCTTGTTGTGTTCTTAAGGAAACGGTTCCTTTTACATGATGAAAAACCTGATTGATGCTATCCTTCGGAAGTTGCATTTCAGATGCATCGTATCCGTAATAATAGTTCTGGTCGAGGTCGTATTCCACATCGGCCGAAAGCACATGATGCTTCATCAGGTACTTCCCGAAAACCGAAACACCAGCATCGGTAAATCCGAATGGTTTTCCTTCCAATTCAGCAAACGAAGCGTGGTATCTGGCAAACCCACCTGCTTGGTATTTCTTATGTCGCAGACTTGAAAACGAAGCTTCTGCATACGGCATGGTGTAATTTCCAAAACCAACTTTTAGGTAACCATTGTAGAGTTTCGATAACGGTTCTTTGCCCAATCGAACCGCTTTCATCGGCTCCATTTCGTTGGCAATTTCTGGTTGCTTTGGAAGCACTTCATACTGCATTTCTGGAAGCAGAACCGTGTCCTTTTCCAACTCTGGCTGGATTGCAAGTTTCTTTGCCTCTCTCGTATCTGGACGATAGTCTTTTCGTACCGTAAACTTCAAGCTATCAGGTAGCTTTTCTCCTTCATTCTGCGCCAGCACAACACTCGTGGCCAACGTCAATAGCAAACTCAATTTGAGGATTTTCATGTTCTGGGTTTTTGAGGTAGTTGGTCATATTATTCTGCATTCGAGAATGCCTCGAACTTTTCAATCTTCTTCAGCTC
>DMRV01000202.1 GCA_003456455.1 Flavobacteriales bacterium | reverse complement strand
CCATTATCATCCAAAAGAAGAACCTTGTCGAAGGTTACTTTAGAACCTTCTTTACCTTCCAAACGGTGAGCAAAAACCTTTGAGTCTTTCTCAACCTTAAACTGTTGGCCAGCTATATCAACAATTGCGTACATCTTAAAACAGAATTGTATTTAACTCCCTAAAACGGGGCTGCAAATTTAGAAAAAGAAGTGTTGCTCACAACTTCCGTAAATAATTATTTCTTCAACGGTTTAACTGGAGCAATCTATCAGAGTAAACTTTGTCGTTTACAATAAGTTGAATTAAGTACAATCCGTTCGGGTCTTGACCGTTTGAAGCATCAAACTCGAAGCTTGCTTGCCCAGCAGATAAAGAACCAGAATAAACTTGATTCACCTTTTGTCCAAGGCTGTTAAAAACCGTCAATTGAACATCAGCACTTTCTTCTAAGCTAAATTTGATAGAAGAAATTCCATCCGTAGGATTAGGATAAATTGACATAAACGAAGGCTCGTCTTTTCTGTTATCAAAGATTCCGTTTGGGTCTGTCGGAATACGCTCACGAGTGTACTGAATGAAAGCCAACATCATTTCGTCATCAGTTGTAAGACCAAAGGTGATAAAAGGAGCGGACTCATTTGCACTACCCGGGATTTGAAACGTAGCAGTTTGAATTAAGCCATCGTTCTCTGCAATGGGAAGTATCTCCCCGTACACATCATCTAAATAGAGGTTACCAGGATGTTCCCAATCATAATATCCTTGATTGAAATCGTAAGTTGTATTGTAGAAACCCTCGTAAAGTTGGTCTCCTTGACTTCCATCCGGATTACGCTTGAAAATGTCGTAGTCTGTTCCGTATTTGTGAGTGTGTGACGAAAGGAACCAAACATAAATAGAGTCTGTTTCAGGATTTTGGTCATCAAATGTTGCGTTGCCAGTAAAACTTACTTCAGCCCCAGTGTTAGGAATGAAGATAGTTGGGTAAATAAGCAAATCACTCTCCATCTCAATAAGGTCGGGTGAATTGTTGTCTGTGAAATAATTGATGTAAACCTCTGCAGCCAATATTGAATCTCCATTGCTAGCATAGTTAATTATGTGGTAGTTGAGGTCAATCATGCTGTTCTCGTCAATCTTGTATGCTGTACCATACGGCAGCTCAAGTACATCTGGATCAACCCAACCAACCATATACGGGTTTTGAAATGCATTTTGAATACCGACCGGCCTTAGACCTTCATCTTCGCCAGCAGCAGTTTGCTCATCAAGTTCAAAAAGCAAGAAATGGTGAGATTCATCATTAAAATAGCCTTCAAATTTGACAACGTTTTGCTCGCTATTGTCTAGCAATTGCTCCTTTTTGTAGAACTCGACTTCATCTCCGGGTTCTAGGAAAAACGGACCAAGGTGCATCTGAAATCCTTCTCCAACAGCGGGAGCAGCTGGTTGATCAATTCGATCCATTCCATTGTCATTATAATAATCGTCTAGAACCTGTGGGTCTACCACAGTTCCATTTTGCTTTGCCCCATAAATAATCCACTGGCGAACTAGCTCTATTTCTTCTTTTTCAAGACTAGCCTGGCCGCTTGGCATAACGCCACCTTCGGCTACATCCATTCCGAATTGATCGTCCCAAGCTGGGGTGGCACACTTGTAAAGAAGGAAGCTATTATGAGGATAGCCGGCATCTACCAATTTGTAACCTTTCGCTTGTGCGGCTGGATTCACGGGGTCAACGCCTACTAAGGCAGAAACCAAAGAAGCAGGGTTTCCGCTTAAATCAAGGTTCGCACTTGGATTACCACCACTATGACAACCAGTAGTGCAATTGGCCTGAAAGATATTGCTAACTGATTGAAGTGTAGATTGTGCCGAGACAAGAGTTGGCAATGAAGCCACCAACAGGGCTGAAAGTAATTTTTTCATCATTCGTTTTCGTGAGAATCACAAAAATAGCAGAACCAAGCACATTTAAATGGTCAGTTTACAGACGGTTTATTTACTAAGTAAACACCAGCTAGAATTACAACTACCCCGCTGATAGACCATAGACTAATGGTTTCGCCATCTAGTACGCCCCAAAGAATGGCAACGATGGGAACTATGTAAGTAACCATGGAAGCGAAAAGCGCTCCGCCCGATTGAATCAATTTATTGAACATAAGGACCGCCAAAGTGGTGCCTACAACGGCTAAAATTGCAATGGCGGAAAAGGACATCCACGCAAATTCGTGGTCAAAACGAGAGGTGAAGTCGGTAGTAAAAAGATAAATGAGACACAACGGGCCGACCCAAAGAAACGACCCTGCTGTTATGAGCATAGATGGCATTTTGGATAGATATTTCCGTACCATATTGAGGTTGAAGGCGTAGCACATACTAGCCAATACCACAAGTAATGCATGTGGCTTAAATCCATCAATACCGTCTGGCATTACAATGAGAAGAAGGGCCCCAACAAACCCTATTATTAGACCAATGACCTGTAAAAACCATGTTCTGAGACCGAAAAGTAGTAGTCCGAAAACCATGGTGAGGATTGGAACGAGCGAATTGAGCATTCCCGTGAGGGAGCTATCAATCTGAGTTTGAGCTGTGGCAAAAAGAAAGGCGGGAACACCATTTCCAAGCAGTCCAACGGAAAGAAGAATCAACCATTCCTTTTTACTGATTTCCTTAAATCTTCCGAGAAGAAATGGCAGTGTAACTAACCACGCTAGCCCCATGCGCACGGCAGCAATTTGGGTGTCTTCGAATACGACAAGACCTTTCTTCATTAGGATGAAGGAACTGCCCCAAATGGTTCCGATAAGGACTAGAAGCAGCCAACTGCGAAGGGGATTTTGCATTGCGTAAAGAAACGGGTTGTATTAATGAGTTTTACGAGTAAACCTTTATTGTTTAGAAGTGTTCGTGAAGTGACTACGGTCAGGCAATCAACCAAAAACATGTTTTACCTTTGATTATTGAAATGAGCGAACAAATCACCATTAATGTTGAAGGAATGAGCTGCGGGCATTGTTCCAATGCAGTGAAGAACCTGATTGAAGAGGTAAAAGGAGTAGAGTCGGTGAATGTGAATTTGGAAACGAAAGACGCTAATGTTTCATTTGACGCAAATGAAACGGACTCGCAAGCAATAATCGATAATATCAATAGTTCAGACATCTATAAAGCAACAGAAAAATGAAAACGAGAATACTATCTATCGCCATTATGGCGTCAGCAGCATTTCTAATCGGATGTGGACAAACAGGATCCGAGACAGCTACCGAAGAGGTGCAGATGATGAGCGTTGATGAGATGCAAATTCCTACTACGTTGGCTGTGAAGATTGAAGGAATGAGCTGCCCAGCAGGATGTGCAGGTCCAATTGCGAAAGATTGCGGAAAACTGGCTGGTATGGGCAAGAGTGAGGTTAATTTTGATGAGGGAATGGGTTATTTCACGTTTGATGCAAGCCTTCTTTCTCAGGAAGATGTACTAAAATGCATCTCTGGTACCAATGGTGGCGGTATTTATACTGGAACTGTGGTGGAAGAAGACGTTGAAGTTGAAAGTGATGAAGCTACTACTGAAGAAGCACTTCATACAGAGAAGAATGATGACGAGGCTCACGTGTAATTTGTGAAAAGTGAAGGAGTAGTAAGGGAAAAGGTCGCTGAGAAGCGGCCTTTTTTGTTTTTGCATCGACAGCCTCAATTGCAGCTTCGTTTACGTGGGCTCGGAGCTATTTTCAGAATGACAACAAGCGGGATTCTGGTGAAACCGAAATAAGTTGTAGAAGCATTTTTGTTTTGATGAATCCCGTTACATTTGCAATCGCTTAATGGCTCCGTAGTTCAAC
>DMRV01000215.1 GCA_003456455.1 Flavobacteriales bacterium | reverse complement strand
ACGGTCGCTTCCTTTATCATCAACGGAGTTGCCGTATTGTTGATGTCCTGACTGGTCAATCCAAAATGGACGAACTCCATCTGATTGCCAATTCCAAGCGTTTCCATTTTCTCCTTGATGAGATATTCCACTGCTTTCACATCGTGATTGGTAGTTTTCTCAATCTCCTTAACGCGCTGCGTATCGGCTTCAGAAATTTCTGAATAGATTTTTCTCAGTGTTGGAAACAACGACTTGTCAAAGTCTTTGAGTTGCGGCAAAGGCAGCTCACAAAGCTGGATGAAATACTCGATTTCAATCCGTACGCGATACTTAATTAGCGCAGCTTCAGAGAAGTAATTAGATAGTGTTTCGGTGTGTCTTCGGTAACGCCCATCAATTGGCGAAACGGCCGAGAGAACATTGAGTTCCATGTGTTGTTGATTAAGGCTCGAAATTAGCGATTTTTGAGGTGTAATTTTGGGACAAGAGACAGAGAAAATAAAGGTGTCAGCCGTATCGTATGCCAATTCGTACCCATTCATTTTTGGGTTGAAGAATCATGCTGTATTTGACCAAATTGATTTACAACTTGATACGCCTGCTGATTGTGCCAATAAGCTACTCTCGGGCGAAGTTGATCTAGGACTAGTACCTGTTGCCATCATTCCACAATTGGCTGAATCGCACATTATTACTGATTGTTGCATTGGCGCTGATGGCGCGGTGGAAACGGTTTGTTTGTTTAGCGAAGTTCCATTAGATGAAATTGAAGAAGTGATACTCGATTATCAATCGCGCACTTCGGTGCAGTTGGTTCAACTACTTGCAGAAAAGCACTGGAAAATTGCGCCAAAGTGGAAACAGGCGGATGACAATTTTATTCAGGACATAAAGGGCAAAACCGCTGGGGTTGTTATTGGTGATCGCGCATTTCCGCTGCGAGACAAGTTTTCCATTGTTAAAGACTTAGCAGAAGAATGGAAAAGCCTGACGGGTTTGCCATTTGTATTTGCTTGTTGGGTAAGTAATAAGCCGTTGAATGCTGTGTTTGTTTCGGAGTTTCAGGAGGCGTTGAACTTCGGTTTGAACAACAAGAAAGAATCTATTGCTTTTTTGGCAAATGGCGATAAGGAAACCTTGGAACGATATGTGGAAAAGGTGATTAGTTATAAACTTGATGATAAAAAGCGCCAAGCCATGAAACTTTTTCATGATTGGTTGAGTAAGTCATTATAGGACGTTGAAATCCTGTTCTAGCAGTTCGTTTCAACACTTTACGAATTGTTAATTTTAGACGCAAACTGCAATTTATATGAGATTCATACTTACGTTTTCCGCACTAGTCTTTTGCTTTCACACTACTTATTTTTCTGCCTCTGCCCAGCTTTTTGCTGGTCCAGACAAGATTAAGATGTTGCAGGCCAAAACCAGCATGACTGATGGTGATTACAATGGTGCACTGCGCATTTACAGAGGGCTATACACTGAGAACGAAACAGATGCCATGCTAAATTGGCGTATGGCTGAATGTTGTATTGCTCTAAATCAAGGACAGGATGCCTTGGCATACCTACAGAAGGCGCAGGAGTCTAATCCAGAAATTGATAAGGATTTGGAGTATAATATGGGATTAGCATATCGGATGGTAGCGTATCAGAAGAAGGCAATTGTTCATTTAGATAAGTACTTGGCTAACGATAAATTATCGAAGGCCGACATCGAAAAGGCTAACGCGTTGAAGTACAAGTGCGAAGCTACTATTGAGCTGAAGGCTAACCCTGTAGATGTTAAGATAGAGTCTGCTGGTGTTGGAGTTAATACTGATGAAAACCACGAATACCATCCTTCGGTAACAGCTGATGGTAAGATTATGGTATTCACTTCTAGAAGAGAAGGAACTGAAGGTGGCAAGCGCTACGAAGGAGATAATGATTGGTATGAGGACATTTACATTTCGTACTGGAGCGATAGCCTAAAAGGTTGGTCGCCTGCGGTACCAATTCCTGGAGCAATAAATACCGATGGGCATGATGCCAATTTGAGTATTTCGCCTGATGGTCGCCAGCTTTTCACTTTCAGAAACCAGAATGCTGGAGATATTTTCGTTTCTAAGACTAGAATGAACAAGAACGCTAGCGATGCCATTGCGGATGGTTCTTCTGATGCCGCGCGGCTAATGAGTCTAAACCGTTGGTCAAAAGCGTATTCACTTGGTAAGAATGTGAACAGTGGTTACTTCGATAGTAATGCTTCGGTCTCTAGCGATGGAAAGATGATTTATTTCATTTCTGAACGTCCTAAGGGAAAAGGAAACGGAGACATTTGGATGTCGAAGTCTAATTCAACTACAGACTGGCAGCCAGCGGTTAATCTATTGGATGTGAATACGATTGAAGACGAGAAAGGTGTTTTTATTGCCGCAGATGGCAAAACAATTTTCTTCAGCAGTAAAGGTCACAAGAATATGGGCGGTTACGATATATTCAAATCTGTAAAGCAAGAAGATGGTTCTTGGAGCGAAGCCCAGAACTTGGGTTATCCGATTAACACGCCTGGGGATGAAGTTGATTTCACACTTACTGCCGATGGTAAAACGGCCTATTACAGTACCAAAGGTTCTGTAAATGGTAAGTTCGACATTATGAAGATTGACTTGAGCAATTATCCGTTAGTAGCGCCAGCAAAGATTGATGAATAATCATTTCGTCTTCGTATCGTAATTCGTTTCGTCAGAAACCTTTTGGAGTTCTTTTCCTTCTAGAAGGCTGTCTAAGAATTTCTCAAAATCCTTCAGGTTTGCAGGTGGGGTTCTTCTGTTAATGACTTTTTTTCGCTTTCC
>DMRV01000078.1 GCA_003456455.1 Flavobacteriales bacterium | reverse complement strand
CGTTGAAAAACGCCATATCCATTAGAATGTGCACGAATATTACTCAGAAATTTAATGGAGCTTAAATATTCGTCTGCCTCAATTTTCTTATGCACCTTATCATCTAGGCTTGCATACTTGTCCTCTCGGTTTTTGAGCTTAATTTTAACTGACATGATGTTGAAATTTACTAGGTTTAATACTATTTTTTTTAGCGGTTACAGTATTCTGCAGTAATGCCGCTATAGTCATTCTGCCAACCCCTCCTGGTACTGGTGTTATATAAGACGCTTTTTCTTTTACTTCTTCAAACGCAACGTCACCTTTTAACACATAACCACGCGGTTTTGTTGAATCCTCTACTCGCGTAATTCCAACGTCAATCACTGTTGCGCCTTCTTTTACCATATCTGCTGTTACAAATTCGGCTTTGCCGAGTGCAACAACCAGAATGTCGGCAGACTTCGTAAAGTCTGCTAGATTTTTGGTTCTGCTATGGCAAAGCGTTACCGTGCAATTACCTGGATTGCTATTTCTGCTGAGCAGATTTGCCATTGGTGTACCTACTATATTACTTCTTCCTAAAACCACACAATGCTTACCACTTGTTTCAATATTGTAACGCTTCAGTAATTCCATAATTCCTTTTGGCGTAGCCGAAATAAAAGTTGGCAATCCTAAAACGAGTTTTCCAACATTGACTGGATGAAAACCATCAACGTCTTTCTCAGGCAGCACACTCTCAGTGATTTTTTGCTCGTCAATGTGCTTCGGAAGTGGAAGCTGCACAATCAGCCCATCAATTTCATCATTCTTGTTGATGGCATCGATTTCTTCGAGAATTCGACTTTCCGACACATCTGCAGGAAGTCTAACTAACGTGGAACCAAGTCCAATTTTTTCGCATGCTTTTACCTTGCTAGCAACATATGTTTCACTGGCGCCATCATTCCCAACAAGTATTGCCGCCAAATGCGGAGGACGATTACCCTCTGCAATCATGGCACTGACTTCTACAGTCAATTCCGAAATCACTTCCTCCGATATTTTCTTTCCGTCTAGCAACATTGTCATAAACAATTATGTAAATATATAACACTCAACTGACATAGCTACGTGTTTCACGTAAAATTTTTCAGCTATGCTAAAATAAACCTCTAAATGTTACCGATTAAAAGAATCCCGCGCAGCCAATTAGCTCTTAGAGCCTGGCATATTTCGCATCATGTTCTTCATAGCTCCTTTGTTAGAGAACATGCGCATCATTTTACGACTTTCTTCAAATTGCTTCAGCAAACGATTCACATCTTGAATTGTAGAACCACTACCTCCAGCAATACGTTTTCTACGAGTTCCGTTAATGAGTGATGGATTTGCACGCTCGGTAGGTGTCATAGAACCAATAATGGCTTCTACTTGTTTGAAAGCATCATCGTCAATATCAACGTCTTTAATGGCTTTTCCCATTCCAGGAATCATACCCATCAAATCCTTCACATTACCCATTTTTTTAATCTGGTTAATCTGAGAAAGAAAGTCGTTGAAATCAAATGTGTTCTTGGCAATCTTTTTCTGAAGCTTTCTGGCTTCTTCCTCATCAAACTGCTCCTGAGCACGTTCAACAAGCGAAACCACATCACCCATTCCAAGAATACGATCAGCCATACGGTCTGGATGAAAAACATCCAGTGCTTCAAGCTTCTCACCAATACCAACAAACTTGATTGGCTTATTAACTACCGAACGGATAGAAAGTGCAGCTCCACCGCGTGTATCACCGTCTAATTTGGTAAGTACAACACCATCAAAATTCAATCTATCGTTGAATGCTTTAGCTGTATTCACAGCATCTTGTCCTGTCATAGAATCAACCACGAAAAGCGTTTCCTGTGGTTTGATGGCTTTATGAACGCGATCTATCTCGTTCATCATTTCCTCATCCACAGCCAAGCGGCCAGCCGTATCCACAATTACCACATTGTGATTATTTGCCTTTGCATACTTAATCGCGTTTTCCGCAATTGAAACCGGGTTCTTATTGTCGACTTCGGTATAAACCTCAGCACCAACCTGTTCTCCTAGAACTTTCAATTGGTCTATTGCCGCAGGACGATAAACATCACACGCTACCAACAACGGATTCTTTTGTCGTTTGCTCTTTAAAAAGAGAGCTAGCTTTCCTGAAAACGTGGTTTTACCAGAACCTTGCAAACCTGCAATCAGAATTACAGAAGGATTCCCGTCTAAATTAACATCTTCGGACTTTCCGCCCATCAATTCACCTAGTTCGTCTTTGGTGATTTTCACCATCAACTGACCCGGTTTTACAGCCGTCAATACATCTTGTCCAAGAGCTTTTTCCTTTACTCTTTCGGTAAATTCCTTGGCAATTTTGAAGTTGACATCGGCATCAAGCAAGGCGCGCCTTACTTCTTTCATAGTTTCAGCCACGTTTATCTCCGTGATCTGTCCTTCACCTTTGAGCGTTTTAAACGCCTTGTCAAACTTCTCCGTTAAATTCTCGAACATTTATTCTGATTTTGAAGCCGCAAAGATAATTTCATGCGGCATTTATGCCAATTTACATTCTTTCAGGAACCGAAACTCCTAACAACTTCATTGATGCACTGATTACCTGAGCAGTGAGCGCGGAAATTGCAAGCCTCAGCGATTTCACTTTTTCATCTTCCTCTATAAGAATGGGACACTCGTGATAAAACGTGTTGTATTCCTTGGCTAATTCGTAGGTGTAATTTGCAATTACAGCAGGGCTATATTCATCGCCTGCCAGCTTTATTATTTCTGGATATTGATTTAGCAATTGAATAAGCACGCGCTCATTTGCGTTGATAGCATCCAATTTAGGAACAGCCACCGTTTCGACCTCCGCTTTGCGCAAGACCGACTTGATACGAGCATGTGTGTATTGTATAAAAGGCCCCGTATTTCCTTGCATATCGATACTTTCCGCTGGATTGAAAAGCATTCGCTTTTTAGGGTCCACCTTCAGCATAAAATACTTTAACGCACCTAAACCGAGCGTTTCAAAAAGCTCGTTGGCTTCTTCAGAACTCATCCCTTCCAACTTGCCTCTTTCTTCGGATTGTGCTCTAGCTGTATCAACCATTTCATCCATCAAATCATCGGCATCAACCACCGTTCCCTCTCTCGATTTCATCTTTCCCGAAGGAAGATCAACCATTCCGTAAGAAAGGTGGTAGCAGTTCTTGGCCCAATCGAAACCAAGCTTTCCGAGAATAAGAAACAACACTTTGAAGTGATAATCCTGCTCGTTTCCTACCGTGTATATAAGTTGATTTAGAGCAGGCCAATCTTCATAACGCAGCTTGGCCGTTCCCAAATCTTGCGTCATATAAACTGCTGTTCCATCCGAGCGAAGCAGCAATTTTTGATCCATTCCATCTTCGGTAAGGTCGCACCAAATAGAGCCGTCTTCTCGCTTTTGAAAAATACCGTCCTCTACTCCACTCTCAACTAAATCCTTACCCGTTAAATAGGTGTTGCTTTCGTAATAGAGTTTATCAAAATCTACTCCCAAACGACCATAGGTTGCATCAAAACCTTTATAAACCCAACCATTCATTTTTGTCCAAAGTGCACGAACCTCCTCATCTCCTGCCTCCCACTTTTGAAGCATTTCTCGCGCCTCAAGAATCAATGGCGCTTCGGCCTTGGCTTCATCTTCTGTCTTACCAGCTTCCATAAGCTCAGAAATCTGTGCTTTGTAGCGTTTATCGAAATCTACATAGTACTTACCAGCCAGCTTATCACCTTTCAGCTTGGACGATTCTGGCGTTTCACCTTCTCCAAATTTCTGCCAAGCCAACATGCTTTTGCAGATATGAATACCACGGTCATTAATTACCTGAACCTTCTGCACTTCGTGGCCATTCGCTTTCAAGATTTCAGAAACGGAATACCCAAGAAGGTTATTTCGGATGTGTCC
>DMRV01000105.1 GCA_003456455.1 Flavobacteriales bacterium | reverse complement strand
GAAGGAGCCCCAGGAACAAAAACTTCCGCATTATTTAGACTTATTGAGATTGTATTCCGCCTTGTAGAAGGCGGCAATTTCTCCATAGGGACCGTATTTATGCTGGTCCGCAGGGAACGGATCTGACCATGGCCCATAAGGTGTGCTCATTGGTTTAAGATTGCGGTCAGGGAAATCCGCGATTTTATTCTCTTTTTCTGGACGTGTAAAACTGTTGATGTAACCGGCCACATCATATGCCTCCTCATCCGTGAGTAACGGTTCGTCGGCGGTGGTTCCCAATGGCATGTTTCCTTTGATGAATTGGGCTGCAGTAATCACACGATGCATTCCTGCCCCATCGTTGTACGAATCCGGACCCCATAATGGCGGGTACGTATATGTAAAACTGTTCAGCGCCCGTTGGCCTTGACCATCTTCCATGTGACAAGATTGGCAATGCTGTATGTAAACCGATTTTCCATGATCAAGGTCTACCCGGCGATTCGGGTAATCGACCGTCAGAAATTTATTTCCCTTAATTTTTTCACCACGAGGGGTCTCGTAACTCAACCACTCCATGTAAGCGACCATTGCCTTCATTTCTTCGCCTTCTACCGGCAAGGGCTCCCCGTTCATTGAACGTTGCATACAACCGTTGATGCGCTCTTCTATCGTACCCTCCTTATTTTCGCGACCACGAAATTGAGGAAATTGACTAGGTACAGTTACAAAAGGAGCCGCGAAAGGTTTGCCCCCGCCATCTAAATGGCAAGAAGAACAATTCAAATTATTGCCAGCAAAAGGTTTGGAGGTTTTTGGACCAATGTGATCGGCAGTTGCGTCGACCAATCTTCGTCCGTAAGCCACCTGTTCTGTGGTAGCTGGATGGGTATAATCGACGTTCTTAAACATGGCGTAATCCCATGGAACATCTGGAATTTCCTCTAATTGAGGGCCGAAATTAGGCGACTCGGGTACTGAGGAGCTCACACCCCATATGGATCCAAAAATCAATACACCAAAAAGAAAACCAAGAATGCCCTTACCCATCTGACCGATGAGTAAGGCAAACTGTGTCTTTTTTTCTTGAGGCACATGATTAAAATCCATAAGGCTTAATGCGGTAGTTTATCGCGCAAGACTCCATAAAGGAAAGTTCCAAACATGGCGGCAACTAGCACAACAATGTATCCAGCAAACCCGGCGCCTATGTTTACCACAATAGGGCCCGGACAAGCACCGCTTAGCGCCCAGCCTAATCCAAAGATGATTCCGCCAAAAAGGTAGCGAGGTATACTCCACGCCTTTGGTCTAAATACTATAGGAGCGCCGGAAGAATCCTTCGCATTATTTTTTTTCATGAACCAAACCATAGGTACCCCAATGGCAACTGCTAAGCCAATTATTCCGTACATATGAAAATCCTGAAAACGAAACATTTCCTGAATTCTGTACCATGAAGCTGCTTCACTCTTGAACATAATGATACCGAACAAAGTACCTGCTAGTAAAAATTTTATCTGTTTCATGGCTTAGTAGATTAAGGGGAAAATCAAATGTGTCATGGCGAGGCCGCCAATAAAAAATCCAACAACAGCAAGCAAGGAAGCGGGTTGAAGATCAGAGATTCCGGAGATGGCATGTCCTGATGTACAGCCGCCCGCGTAACGTGCTCCGAAACCTACCATGAAGCCGCCTGTAACAAGGATTAAAATATTCTGCCAGCTGCTCAATGCTTCCATTCCAAACTGACTTGCAGGAGCATAGGCCGTTGGTGCCGCAAATCCTAACACACTTAAATCGTCAATAGTAGCTTCTGAAATCGCGACTACATAATCTGGAGTAGTCAGGTAATTCGTAGCGATATATCCACCCAAACCTGCACCAACAAGAAAGAGGAGGTTCCAGCTCTGCTCTTTCCAATTGAATTTAAAAAACGGCGCGAATTTATCGGCACCACACATTGTGCATAGTGTTCTCAAGTTGTTCGAGAAACCAAATGACTTACCGAAGTACAAGAGCAGCCACATCACAAAAGCGATGAGTGCACCACTTACGTACCATGGCCAAGGTTGAAGAATCAGATCCATAGTGATATCATTTAAACATTAAAATTAGTTAGTGCCTAGGGGCTATATATGTAAACTGCACTTGTAAAAACCGCGGCTGTAGTTGCAATTATTTTATAAGGTTGTCGGGCAAACGTAATCTGAAACCTTTAGTCCAGCTTCCTTAATGGCTTTAAAGCCACCTGCAACGTCTACCATATTGTGGTAACCGCGTGCTTTAAGAATTGAAGAAGCGATCACAGAGCGGTAACCTCCGGCGCAGTGCACGTAGAATGTTCCTTCTTGTGGAACAGATGCCATTTGATCATTGATGTAGTCCAATTCTACATGGATTGCATCAATCAAATGCTCACTCAAATACT
Organism: Flavobacteriales bacterium; assembly: GCA_003456455.1. Lineage (GTDB taxonomy): Bacteria > Bacteroidota > Bacteroidia > UBA10329 > UBA10329 > UBA10329. The sequence continues at coordinate 1,698 of DMRV01000105.1, read as the reverse complement.
CGCCAGACTTGCGAACATCTACCACAGTAGCGCCCTCAATTCCTTTCAGTTCTTCGGCAGTAACCTGCGAAAGCGCATCCACTTCCTTACCTGAATTTTTCCAAGCATCAAAACCACCGTCTAGGAATCCTATGCAGTTATCATAGCCTACACGGGATAAACGCGTTACAACTTCTTCTTCCATACCTGGATCAGCTACGACAAGAATCTCTTGTTTAATATCTGGTATCAAAGCCCCGACCCACATAGCGAAGCTGCCCTGTATACCGATAAAAATAGATTGCGGAATGAAACCATGAATGAATGTATTCTGGTGACGTGTATCTAAAATCAGTGCATCTGTTTCGTTTGCAGCTACTTCGAATGCGTCTACCGAAAGTGGACGCAAGCCGCGCTCCATTACTTTATCCAGACTTTCATACCCAGTCTTGTTCAAACGAACGTTCTCTGGAAAATAAGCCGGCGGCGGTAATAATCCGTCAGTTACCTCGGCAACAAACTCTTCTTTAGTCATATTAGCGCGTAACGCGTAATTCGTTGCTTTTTGTTCACCGATGGTTCCCACCGTTTCTTTAGACATGTTTTTACCACATGAAGAACCGGCGCCATGTCCTGGATATACAATAACATCGTCACCTAAAACCATGATTTTGTTTCGCAAAGAATCAAACAGAATACCCGCCAAATCTTCTTGCGTCATGGTCGCTGCCTTCTGTGCAAGATCTGGACGGCCTACATCACCTAAGAATAAGGTATCACCAGAGAAGATAGCATGGTCTTTACCACTTTCGTCTTTCAACAAATAGGTAGTACTTTCCATTGTGTGACCCGGTGTATGTAAAACGTGTATAGTCACATCCCCTACTTTTAGTACCTCTCCATCTTGCGCGATATGACAATCAAACGCGGTATTCGCAGTAGGTCCGTAAACAATTTTTGCTCCCGTCTTGGCCGCTAAATCAATGTGACCAGAAACGAAATCCGCGTGAAAATGTGTTTCTAAAATATACTTAATCGTGACACCATCTTTTTCTGCTCGATCCAAATATGGACCTACTTCGCGTAACGGATCGATGATGACTGCTTCACCATTAGAGGCTATGTAATAGGCACCTTGTGCCAAACAACCCGTATAAATCTGTTCTACTGTCATGATATTGTGTTTTTATTCAATGCTATTAAAGTTGTTTCCCTATGATATAAACGGCCATCAATAAAACGAACCAGCCGAAGCCTTTTTTTAATTTCTCGCCGTTAATAAATTTGTTCAAATAGATGCCGATAAAGATACCAAATACTGCGATTGCCGTTACACTGAGTAAGAGGGTCCAATCCAATTGGTCGCCGAATCGCTGAACATCACCAACAAAGCCAATTAAGCTCTTAGCGGCGATAATCAACAACGAGGTTCCAACAGCCTTCTTCATCGGTAATTTTGCGAAAAGCACCAATGCTGGAATAATTAAAAATCCACCACCTGCGCCGACAATTCCTGTAAGTACACCTACTACCGCACCTTCTATAACAATAGCGGGCACGTTAAATACAGGCACTGCATCCTCATCTCTTTGCTCTTCCTTTCGTTTATCGCGAATCATGCTTACTGAAGCCGCAAGCATTACTAGCGCAAAAAATACCATGATAGCAATGTCTTTTGTCAAGACATACGTGCCTATGGTCATTATTTCATTAGGAATT
>DMRV01000458.1 GCA_003456455.1 Flavobacteriales bacterium | reverse complement strand
GTAAAAGTAGCCAGTCAATTTCGTAAAAATCTATGTAGGCTGAAATGGAAATATTTTTACATTTGCAGCCCTCAAAAGAGGTACCATAGCTCAGTTGGTAGAGCAACGGACTGAAAATCCGTGTGTCGCTGGTTCGACCCCAGCTGGTACCACCAAGTTCAAAGCCAAGCGGATTGTCGAACCATTTGTGCTTGGAAGGATTAAAAAAGGCAGGTCTTAGACCTGCCTTTTCTGTTTCAAATCATTCAGGTTTTAACTTTGAACAAGGGAACGTTTATGGCTTTTGCGTAAATAAGTTTAAATCAGAGGTAGGGTATCCTTAAAGAAGTGCAGTATAAGGGTGTAAGCATCACAAACACTTAATCTAAAACACAATGAGAAAGACAGTTTTTATTATCGCAATTGCGGCTGCAGGACTTACCTCTTGCAAAAAGGAAAATCAAGGAACCGACAATATGGTAGAGTATGCTGCTAGATATGGACAGACGGTTGTCGTGCCAAATACGGATTTTGAAACTGTAGAAGCTTCTACTTTGAACAGGGCAAATGACGAGATGGCCTACACCTCAGGAGAATTGGTTTACAATGTAAACGGTACTGAAGTGGCTAAAATCAATTTTGATCATGGGAACGAGCTACAAGCATTGGTTACTAAAGACGGAGTGTCTGAAACGGTATCATTGGGAGAAGGAGACAAAGGAGATAAGGATGACTTCAAGAAGGTGGTCGTTGAACCATTGGTTTATTCAGAAGAATGCGGATACGTGGTTTCTGGAGTTATTAAATTCTTCAAAGAAGAAACTTGGGTTGCAACCTTTGACTATGGAGATGGAACCTGCGATGACCTCATTGCTAAGACCACTGCTGACTATGAGAACTACATGTTCAGTATGAATGACTACCCAGAGTGGAACAAGCCTTAATGGTTATTAACAATTAACTTTCAAGGTCTCTCCAATATTGGGTAGACCTTTTGTTATTAAGAGGTGTCAGAGAAGGAATTCAAATATTGTTATGATGAGTATTTCGATGCTATTCGGAGCTACATCTACTACAGGAGTGGAGATGAGGAGCTATCATCTGATCTGGCACAAGAGGTGTTTCTTCGACTATTTGAGAAGGACTTCGAGTTTATCGAGAGTAAAACAAAAAACCTTCTTTACAGTATCGCAAACCAAGCCTTTCTGATGCACCTAAGAGGCAAGAAAGTATCTGATAGACACCTTCAGTCAATTGAGTTTCGGTACGAAACCGAAGACCCACAGCAACAATTACAATATGCTGAGTTGAAAAAGGAATATGAAAAGACGCTGGCCGATATGCCTGAAGGTCAGCGAGTGGTATTTCTCATGAGCCGAACGGAAGACTTGACTTACAAGGAAATCAGTGAACGGCTTGAATTAAGTGTGAAGGCGGTTGAGAAGAGAATGAGCCAAGCCCTGAAATTGTTCAGGAAAAAATTGAAAGTAGGGTAAGCAGAGATTTGAGCAGTATTAATATGATGAGTTCAGAAATGGAACACAGCGAGCCAGAAGAGCAACTTGAAGATGCAACAGAGAAGCTGTTGAGATCAACACGACCGCCATTCCGTGAAACCAAGGATGAGTTGTGGAAGGAGATGCAGTTGAAAATGGAGGCTTCTAAGCGCAAGAAAGAACCTGTTGTTCGGAGTTTATTTTGGAACAGGTATGCCGTTGCGGCCAGTATTGCCATTCTAATGGTTTCCGGCCTGTTTGCGCGGTTCTATACGGTTAATGTAAGTTCAATACAAGGCGAAAAATTCGTTGCCGCTTTGCCCGATGGTTCTGAAGTTACGCTGAATGCCGTCTCCGAATTGAGTTACTATCCTTATTGGTGGTGGGCAAAAAGAGACGTAAGTTTTGAGGGTGAAGGGTTCTTCAATGTTGAAAAGGGAAGTGATTTCACTGTGAAATCAGCAAACGGAACAACAACGGTTCTCGGCACCAGTTTCAATATCAAATCGAGATGGGAAGATTATGTCGTTTACTGTAAGACGGGTCTGGTGCGCGTATCAAACGCACGTGGTAGTGTTGTATTAAAACCCAAGGAGTTGGCTGTTTCTATGATAAATACTGCGCCAGCAAAATCGATTGTTAAGGATGAAGAACGGTTTACAGGTTGGATGGACAGCAAACTCTCCTTTACAGCCTCTCCGATGCGTTTGGTTCTGAAAGAACTTGAATTGCAATATGGTGTCCAATTTAAGGTGACGGACAAATCAATAGGTAAAATGAGTTATAGCGGCTACTTCGATAATGTGAATGACGTGGATACCGTGCTTAACATCATAGGACAAAGTATGAGACTTAGATTTGTGAAAACAGGAAAGCAGATTTACTCCGTTTCACAAGTGAATTGATAGACATTGCTCGTTTTATACTTCTCACCACGTTCCTGCTTCATGCATTCAGCAGCTGCATTGCGCAGGAAGTGCGTTTGGACATAAGTGACAAACCGCTGAATGAGGTTTTCATTCAATTGAAATATGAGTACGGAGTTCAGTTCTCCTTCAACGATAAAGTAGTTTCCAGTTGCAACGTAAATGTTAGCCAAGACTTCCCATCTCTTGAAACGGCAATATCTTTTCTGGTAGAGGAATGCGGTTTCGAATATCAACTGATAGGAGATGTGTATTTAATTGACAAAG
>DMRV01000348.1 GCA_003456455.1 Flavobacteriales bacterium | reverse complement strand
CCTTTGGTGTAAAACTCAACTGTTTCTCTCAAGGTTTTGAACCTACCAGAATGCATATACGGAGCGGTTTTGGCCACATTTCTCAGGCTAGGAATTTTGAAAGCACCTCGCAAAGAGCCATCATTGTATGGAACTTCTGCACCGGGGTCTAAGGCTCTGCCATCCGGCTCAGGTGTTCCCAAAACCGCCAATTGCTGGTTGGTGAAAAGGGGAGGAGTGTGGCATTCCGCGCAACGAGCAACAAAAGACCGAAAGACGTTCATCCCTTCGATTTCCTTTTTAGTCAAAGCTCCGTGGAAACCGTGCGCGTATTGGTCATAACGACTATTTAAAGAAATGAGAGAACTTTCAAATGCTGCTATTGAGAGATAAATTTCATTCAGCTCAATATTCTTATTTGATTTGGGAAACGCCTGCTGAAAAAGCGCTAAGTACGTCTCATTAGAATTCAAGTCGCTCGTCAGTTTTTCAGGAGTATTACCCATTTCATCTTCCGCAAAAAGTGGCCCTTGCATTTGCGTTTCAAGTGTTGAATCTCGTCCATCCCAATAAAGTAGTTTCAAAAATGCCACATTCCAAAGGCTTGGAGCTCCGCGCTTAATGGACTCCCCCAAAATGCCAACACTTTGATCTAAACCATCGCTAAACCCTTTCTCTGGTTGATGACACGTAGCACAACTTATAGTCCCATCTCCCGATAAAATTGGGTCGAAAAACAAATAGCGACCAAGGTCAATTTGTTGTGGTGTAAAGCCATCTCGAACTTCAGGTAACGCGGTTTTTAATCCACCAACGCCTTGGTCTTTCAGAGAGGCATATTGCTGATAAAGCGAACGGAGTTTACATATTCCTTCATCGGTGAGTTCAAATCCCGGAGGGCAGTTTTTGCAAAGTTCAAAACCCCCGTTAGATTCTAAAACTATGGGTTTTGGTTGTTGTTCTGAGGTGGGGTTTTCGAGTTCTTTTTCACAGGATGCAAGGCCAAAAATCATGGCGATAGTTAAAGCTATTCCTGCAAACGTTTTACTCATTCAGCTTGAAGAGAATTGATGTAAGCAATAATGTCTTTCACCGTTTGATCATCCGGAATGGCTTCAGCAATTTGTTGCATTTGTGCACCGTATGTGTCACCAGCTTCTTTACCTCGAATTCCAGCTCTGAAATTGTTGAGCTGACGCTCAAGGTACCAGTCTTGCATTCCAACCAATCTAGGAGAGAAAAGGGCTTCAATTCCAACAGCACCAGTTCCATGACAAGCACCGCAAATCATGTTGTAATAGTTCTTTCCTGCCTCTATATCGCCACCTTCAACAGTAGCCTCATGTGTTGGGGAAGGCATTGTTTTGATGTAAGCAATTACATCGTTAATTCCATCGCTATCGAGCGTTTTTGCGAAAGCAACCATTTGCGATCCAAAAGCATCCTTTTCATGTACGCCCCGCTTTTTGGTTCGGAAATTATTTAGCTGTTGTTTAAGGTAATAGGGCTCTTGGTCTGCCAGTGCTGGCGCGCCCAATGCTAGCATGCCCTCGGCTTTTTGTCCGTGGCAGGTGGCGCATGTCATATACAGGGCTTTCCCTTTTGTTGCGTTTCCTACATCGGCTTTCTTTACAAGCGATTCAGGTTTTGTAGCCGGTTTCTTGTCGTCAGAACTACCGCAGCTTGCTAGTAGAAAAGTAAAAGCGGTAACTAGGATTAGTTGAGTTGGATTTCGCATGGGGTGAAGATAGGTTGCGAAGATGCAGAATTGTTCGTGAAATAATTGTCAGTTTTTAGCTCCAAAGCCTAATAATGATTCCGCAATAGCGTAACATGTCCAATCTTGTCCTCAAACGTATTAGGATTAATATCGGTGCTGTATTTCAGCGTCCAGACGTAAACTCCCTGTTGTGCTTCTAGGCCATTGGTGTTGCCATCCCAACCTTCAGTTTGTTCGTTAGAATGATAAATATGCTGACCCCAGCGGGTGTAAATGTTTAGTTCGAAAAAGGCAATTCCGTGCCCGTAAACGTAGAAAACGGGATTGGTAGCATTTCCGCCAGGTGTAAAGGCATTGGGCACATAAATAGTTGGATAAGCGTAAACTATGACAGAATCGGAAACCGAGCAGCCGAACTCATCCGTTACTACTAAATAATATGTCGTGGTTTCTTGTGGATCAGCAATCGGATCAGGGCACGTGCTACAACTCAGCCCTTCGGGCGGACTCCAAAGAATGGTGCTGTTCGGGCTCGTTTCTGCGTACAAATAGCCTGGTACGCCAAGCTGTAAATAAGCATTATCGCCCGCATTGGTGGTTGGAGCGCCCGAGACGTAAACAATCACAGAATCGGTTACTTGGCATCCAACGGAATCTGTAGCTGTAACTATGTAGACCGTGGTTTCTGTGGGTAGTGCATTTACTTGGGCCGTATCTGAGCTTTCTAGACTAAACGCTGGCGACCAATCATAGGAAACAATTCCTTCACCTTCTACCCAAATACTTACGGTGTCTCGGGCACAAATGGTGTCCGTTCCAAATGCCATTATTATGGGTGGAATGGGAATTTCAAACTCAATAGAAGCAGTATCTGGAGTCAAGCAATTGGCAGAATCTCGAGCAATGAGCGTAATCTCGTAGCTACCCGGTTCATCGTAAAAATGACTTCCTTCAAAGTAGGTAGCGGTTTCGTTGTCACCAAAATCCCAATCGTAAGTGTTTGCGCCTGTGCTATTGTTTAAAAATTCAACTTCCAACGGATAATAACAATTCTCTAGATTAATGTTGAAATCGGGAGCAGAAATCAGACGGTTCAGGTCGAATTTGAACACCCCTAAGTTGCAGGAAGATTCGTTGGTGGGAGACCACGCGCCAGGGGTTGAAGGGAAATCATCATTACCGCCACAACCAGCACAAACGGCTTGATATACGATTCCGTTCTTGTCGAATCTACTGGTTCCGCCATCGACATGTTCAGTGCTAGTTCCGCCCCCGAAATATGTGGCATAAACCAATCCTTCCGCATCTGCTTTTAAAACTAAAAGGTAAAAATCGCTTCCGTCCGTGGTTGTT
>DMRV01000432.1 GCA_003456455.1 Flavobacteriales bacterium | reverse complement strand
TTTTTAATCTCAGCAACCAATTGTTCCGTAACCTCACTTCTCAGCAATGGAATTGCTTCAATTTCATGAGACATTCCAATTGTCAATTCATCCAGCGCAAACGCCAGATTGGTTTGTCCCAAATATTTGGTGTGCTGCCAGTAGACCCACGTAAACGAAAGTGGAATGGCGGTTAAAACCGAGACAATCAGCAAAATGCTTTTTGCATTTTGCCATTTTGGGTGAATAAAAACCAGTGCTAAAAACGGCAGTAGCAAAATCATCCATGTCAGCGTAAATCTGTGCTGCATCATAAGTGTACCCACATAGGCCTTTTGCACAAAGATGGCAGCCATTACCAGGAACGGAACAATCCAAATAACTTGCTCCTTGCTCAGCTTCTTTTTAAGGATAGCCCAACCAAGACCAAATAACAAAAGCACTGTTGCAATAGGAGATACGATAAGCATGAAAGACATTGGAAAAAAGACAATGCGTTCAATCAGCTTTACGCTATCAACCTTGTCGTTTATACCTTCCATTTGGATGTTCCAAACATCATTTTGATTGACGCTGTACAGAAAGTCTCCGAATTCGAGTTGATTTCCAATCATCCACGTTCCTGGAAAAAGCATAGCCGCTAACCAAAAAACGGTTGTGAATTTGAACTGCTTATGAAGAAGTCCAACCAAAGTAAAGGCGGCAATAATCACCCAAGCTTCGTACCTCGTAGCAGCTGCAAGCGTAATTGCCAGTCCGGCAAATGCAGCATTGCGCAAGTCTCCTTTTTTTAATCCTTCGGATAGAAAATACATAGAAGACACCACGAAGAATGCGTAGGAAACACCTGCCAATGCCTGAAAGCTGTTTCGTACCACAAGTGGAGAAAAGGCATAAACCAGTGCAACAAAAAATGCTCCTTTTGTATTCGAAAAAAGGTTTCTCGTAAACCCATACAAAGGAAAAACAGTCAAGGTTGCTAAGGTGATATTCAACGCCTTGGGACCAATTACCCAACCGGGGAAAAGCCACAGAAAGAATGCATTTAGGTAATGATGCAGTGGCCCCCAATAACCATCAGTTATGTAATGTGGGTTAGTAAGCCAGCCCAGCGCAATAAGAATGCGACTACCAGCATCTGCATGTACGGTTTGCGACCATGGCAAGATGATGAGCCTCACCACAAGCGCCAAAAACGCTATCAGCAACATGTTTTTCCGATGATTTTCGGAAATGAACCGACTTCCTATCATCAATTATCCAATTGAGGCTGGTTTACCAATAGAAACCATGTTTTGCGTAGCGCGAGAAAGCTCTTTTCCTTCGGCATTTGTCAGTTGACCGATTAAATGAATGGCTGTTCTTCCTTTCCTGATTACTTGGCTCGTGGCTCGGACAACCTCTCCAGCCCTCGCGGCACGCAAATAATCGGTTGTCATGTTTAAGGACACAAAATGAGTGTCATTTCCCATGGCGGCCACGGTCATTCCAATCACCTCATCCAAAATAGCTGAATGAATTCCGCCATGAAGTGTTCCTACAGGATTACACATTTCGGGTCTTACAACGAATTCAACTACAAGAGAATCTTCTTCAACTGAAATCATTTTTGGCTGTAGCCATTCGCTAAAACCTGGAGGCGTTGAAGCCACACCCTTGCCTATTTGTGCTCTAAAATGTTCTCTAATCGGACTTTCTGCCATTTTACTTTAAATGATAACGATTGTTAATGCAACATGCGTAGAAACAACTACTTACATAGGATTATTATATTTGACGCCCTTCGCAGAGCGGGGCAAGTTACAAAGGGAAAGGAAAAATGTTCAACAGTAAAGCAGGAAGCGATAGCTCAAAAGGTACTTCTGGGTCTGGAATGCCGAATCATATAAACAGTGATACTGTTATTGAAGGCAGCATCAAAGCAAAAGGAAATCTTCGGATTGACGGTAAATTGACAGGCACACTTGAGTGTCAAGGTCGTGTTGTAATTGGTGCAACTGGTTCTGTAGATGGCGAAATTCGTTGTGAGAATGCTGAAATAGAAGGAAGCATTAAGGCAAACGTGATTGTTTCAGAATTGTTATCGTTGAAAGCTACGGCCAAAGTTCAAGGCGATATTGTGACAAAAAAATTGGCAATTGAGCCAGGAGCTTCATTCAGCGGATCATGCAGTATGGGTGGCGTAGTAAAAGATATTTCTTCTAATGCCGGAAAGCAACAACAAGAGCAGCGGCAAGAAAAATCAGCCTAACGCTTTTATCAAGTACTCTTCCATAGCCACGCAAATGGCCCTTATTATTGTTGCTGGCGCCTTAGGCGGCATTCAGCTAGATAAGTATTTGCAAACCGAAACACCTTGGATTACAGGTGGATTAACAATCCTAAGTGTTGTCTTGGCTATGTATTTCGCTATTAAAGACCTTTTGAAAGGATGAAGTACCCTGTAAAAGCATTTATCGTTTACCTCATTGCAATGGTCATTTTGGCTGTAATCAATGAAACCGTGAACATAGAATTAAACACACTTCACCTTTCGCTTTGCGGTCTGTTTATGTACGGAACTACCATTGCAGTTCATCATTTTACGGTTCAAGCATCCTATGAAAGACCGCAACGATTCCCTACCTATTTTATGGCCATTACTGGATTGAAAATGCTGGTTTACATTATTGCATTAGGTGTTTACGTCTACATTTTCAAGGATTCATCCACGCCCGTCATTATTACTTTTTTGACTCTTTATGTGGTCTACACCGCTTTAGAGGTAACATCTGCACTTTCTTTTCTAAAGCAGAAAGACTGACTTTCACGCTTTTTTCTTGCCTGTTTTTAGGTCGTTTATCGATTCGAAAAAATCGGCCAAAAGACCTTTTCATTATCGTTTAAGTTTTATCTATATTTGCGCCCTGAAAATCAAGCGGTATAAAACCTCTTTTTTGGCGATGCAAAAACACAGTATTTACAAGGCTTTTAAGCCACTTTTCTTTCTTCTCTCCATTGTTTTTTTAACATCTGGAAGCGTTATGGCTTCAGATGATGGTGATGAGCACAAGGAGGAAACCGTAGAAAAGCACTTAGTTGCGGGAACTGCTGATACACACGAAGCTCACGGTGACCCAAGTTCTCACGATGCTCATGGTGAAAGCAACGAATTCAACGCGGGCGAAATGATTATGCATCACGTAACGGATGCACATGATATTCACTTGATGGATATCGGTGGTCACCCAGTTTCTATCCCGTTACCAGTTATCATTTATAGTGTAGATGATGGTTTGAGTGTTTTCATGTCTTCAAAATTCGAACACGGACACGCTGAATATGATGGTTACATCCTTCAGCATGGTCATGTTTACAAGAGAGATGTAAACCAATCTGATGACGCTGCTTCTCAAGGTTTTCTTGCTGAAAACTTAGGAGGTGTTTTCTCTGGAGAGCAGGGAGCATTCATCGATCTTTCTATCACTAAAACAACTTTCGGTATTTTCTTGACGGTGTTCATCATGTTCTTCGTGTTCATGAGTATTGCTAAGTCATATAAGAGAAGCCCAAACGAAGCTCCTAAAGGAATGCAGTCGTTGATGGAGCCCATTATTCTTTTTGTAAGAGATGAAATTGCGAAGCCATCTGTTGGTCCTCGCTACGAGAAGTTTCTCCCTTACCTATTGACAATCTTCTTTTTTATCTGGTCCGCCAACATGCTTGGTCTCATCCCATTTATTGGTGGATTCAACGTAACAGGAAACATCGCTGTAACATTGGTTTTGGCCTTGTTCACATTTGTTATTACCAACGTAAGCGGAAACAAATACTACTGGAAGCACGTGTTGGCTCCAGATATTCCAATGTGGCTTTACCCATTGATGATACCTATTGAGATTATGGGTGTTTTCATTAAGCCTATCGTGCTTTGCGCTCGACTTTTCGCAAACATCACGGCAGGTCACATTATCATTCTCGCATTCATGAGTTTGATTTTCATCTTCGCAAATCAATACGGAACAGGTGCAGGATTTGGTGTTTCAATTGTGTCTTTGGCTTTTGCCATCTTCATGAACATCATGGAA
>DMRV01000146.1 GCA_003456455.1 Flavobacteriales bacterium | reverse complement strand
AATTCGGACAATTAACAGGAAAAGATGCGCGCTATGGCGGCCATTCTATATGGAAATACGTTGTAGAGAGCTATGGCGAATCGGTTATAAGCAACATCTTATATATGACCCGAGTTAGCCGAAATGCTGATAATGGATTCCTTTTTGTGCTTGGTGTTTCGCTAAAAAATCTTGCTGCAGAGTGGCTGCATTATTACGATAGCATGTATTACAAACAGGAAGACAAGCAAAGTCTGCCTGAGGGAAAGCCACTAAACCGTGCCCGAAAGCGAGCACAACCATACTGTGCAATTGAGCATCCCAAATTAAGTCCGGATGGAAGAAACCTTACCTACGTTTGGAATGATATGGGAAAGATTAGGGTCAAACTGCGCGACCTGCAATCCAAGAAAAAGAAGACCATTTACCGCCAAGGTTACAGAGCTTACACACAGCAAGACCACAGTTATCCCATAGTAGCTTGGCATCCGAGCGGAAAGCTTGTGTCGATTATTACCGAGCACAAAGGAAAACTCAAGTTGATTCTGTATGATTTGCAGACCAAAAAGCGCACAACGCGAGAGCTATTCAATTTTGAGAAAATATTGTCTGTTGATTATTCGGATGATGGACGCGAATTTGTTTTCTCGGCCGTACAAATGGGTAGGTCCGATATTTTCATTTACAACATCATTTCTAACGTTTACGAGAAGTTAACCGATGACCTTTTTACGGATGTTGATGCGCGCTTCATAGACCGTTCGCGCAAGGTGATTTTTAGTTCAGATAGGAACAACGATACCATCAAGCAGTTTGATATAAAACTGTTGCCTAAAAACCTCAACCACGACATCTTTATCTACGATAGGAAATCCAACGAGCAAACGTTGCGAAGGGTAACCAGCACCCCTTTTGTAGATGAACGCGCTCCAATGGAATATGATGGGGAAAGCCTATCTTATTTGAGTGATGAAAAGGGTATTTTTAATCGCTATTTAGCCAAGTTAGATAGTAATATCGCCTACATCGATACCAGTATTCATTACTCGTATTTCACGCGGGCTAGTCCATTAAGTCAGTATCCGCGCAGCATATTGGAGTATGATGTTGATACGCTGAACGGTAAGATTGCCGAAGTCATTTTCGCCAAAGGCAATTACAGGTTAACCCTAAAAGATACGGAAGCTGAAAAAGCAGAAGTTCTAAGTGAAATGGGATTTTCAGGCTTTCGAAATAAAGCTGCTGAGCCACCAAAAAAGAAACGTAAACGAACGTCCATTTTAGTTGTGGAAGAGCAGAAGCCTGATACTACTCAATTAGCTCGGACAGAACAGCCTAAAGAACAGAAGCCTACGGATACGGGGGAGATTAATATTTACGATTATCAGTTTAACTCAGACGTATTTCAGGAGACCGAAGTGCCAAAACAGAACAATGAAGGTTCTCGATTGCTATCAGATGATAACCTAAAATCAAAAAGAGACAAGAAGCGTGAAAAGGTGATGGCACGAATTGATAGCCTTCATGCTGCATTGGAAGCGGTACAGGATGTGAACTTAGAAATGCAGCTTCCACCACAACGGAATTACGATGTGGCGTTTAAAAGTGAGTATGTGGTAACACAGCTTGATAATGCTTTCGTGAACAGCACTTACCAGACATTTACGGGCGGAGGTTCGTTTAATAACCCAGGGCTTAACGGTTTTTTCAAAACTGGAATTACGGATGTTTTGGATGATTACAAGGTGGTTGGCGGTTTCCGCTTAACAGGGAATTTGAAGACCAACGAAGTGTTTGTTTCCGCACAAAACTTCAAACGAAGATTGGATAAACAGGTGATTTTTCACCGTCAATCCATCGAAGATGTGATTTCCAATTCTACCATTGCGCAAGTTTATACTTACACACTTACGTATAAGATGAGTTGGCCTTTCAGCGATTTCTCAGCACTTCGTGGAAACGTTTTAGGGAGAAACGACCAAACGGTTTACAAAAGCACGAACGACCGAAACTTGGAGCGTCCAGACGACCTTCAATGGACAGGCGGTTTAAAGCTTGAATATGTGTTTGACAACACGCTTCCAATGGGGCTTAACCTGTATCGTGGAACTCGCCTCAAAATATTTGCAGAATACTTTCAGGAGGTAGATAAGGAAGCAAAAAACTTATTTGTGATTGGTGTAGATGCTCGTAATTATATCAAGGTTCACCGAGAGTTGATTTGGGCAAACAGATTAGCGGCCAGTACATCTTTCGGAAATCAGAAAATCGCTTATTTTCTTGGTGGTGTAGATCAATGGATTGCCCCAACCTACAACAATGATATTCCTGTTGATTTTACTCAGAATTATGGTTTTCAGGCATTGGCTACCAATATGCGCGGTCATCCGCAAAACATTCGTAATGGAAACAGCTTTGCAGTCATAAATAGTGAGTTGCGCTGGCCAGTGTTCAGGTACTTGATTAATCGTCCTATAAAGTCAAACTTCCTTTATAATTTCCAAATTGTTGGGTTCGGAGATATTGGAACTGCTTGGACTGGTTTACAACCTTTCTCTGAAGAGAATTCGCAAAACAGAGAAGAAATTCAGCAGGGTTCAATTCTCATCATGGTTAATAATAGGAGGGAGCCGGTTGTTGGTGGATTTGGACTTGGGGCACGCACCAAATTCTTGGGTTATTTTGTTCGTCTTGATTACGCTTGGGGAGTTGAGAATCGTAAGATTAACGATGGATTCTGGTACATTTCGTTGAGTATGGATTTCTAAAATGAACGAACCGAAAAAGCAAAACATGAGCGTTACAATGATTCTTATACTGTTGTTAATAGGAGCGGCAGCAGGTTTTGCCAGCGGTTTTGTGGGTGTAGGCGGAGGGATAATCATCGTTCCAGCACTGGTTTTTTTTCTTGGATTTTCGCAGCACATGGCGCAAGGCACCAGTTTGGCGCTGATGCTCCCTCCAATCGGATTACTTGGTTTCTATAACTACTACAAAAGCGGAAACGCTAATATTACCGCTGCATTAGTCATTGCAGCAGCCTTTATTTTTGGCGCTTATTTCGGGAGT
>DMRV01000189.1 GCA_003456455.1 Flavobacteriales bacterium | reverse complement strand
AGGGAAAATCACGCTTGACGGTGAATTGAGTGAACCCGATTGGCGAGCAGCAGATGTTGGCAAGAATTTCCAGCAAACCTTTCCGTTTGATAGTTCTTTAGCACAAACGCATACGGAGGTTATGCTTACGTATGACGACAATAACCTATATGTAGGAGCGGTTTGCTACGATCCGGTTGAAGGAAAGCACGTTATTCAATCACTCAAGCGCGATTTCTCTTTCCCAGTGAGTGATGCCTTTGGCATTTTTATCGACCCATTTGATGATGGTGCCAACGGTTTCAGTTTTGCGGTCAACCCGCTTGGCGTGCAACGCGAAGGAACACTCGAAAATGGTGGTGGCTTTGGTGTTGCTACTGCTTGGGATAATCGCTGGTTTTCTGAAGTGAAAATTGAGAATGGAAAGTGGATCGTTGAGATGAAAATCCCGTTCAAATCCATTCGGTATAAATCAGACATTTCTGAGTGGGGAATCAACTTCGCTCGTAACGACCTTAAGCAGAACGAAAGCAGTACTTGGAGTTGGGTTCAGCGTGGACAGAATGTGGCCAATCTTGCTTTTACCGGTAAACTTATTTGGGACGCACCTCCGAAAAAGGCAGGTTCCAATGTTTCACTCATTCCGTATGGGATTGTGGGTGTTAATCAAGATTACCAAGGAGAGAATGAAACCAAAGTGCCGTGGAACTTGGGAATGGACGCAAAGATTGCAGTTACTTCTTCGCTCAATCTCGATTTAACGATTCGACCAGATTTCTCTCAAGTGGAGGTGGATAGACAAGTAACCAATCTATCTCGATTCAGCCTTTTCTTTCCTGAACAACGCCAGTTTTTCATTGAGAATAACGACCTGTTTGCGCGTTTTGGATTCAGCAGAATTAGACCCTTTTTCAGTAGAAGAATTGGATTGGAAAGTGGAAATATTGTGCCGATTCTGGGTGGTTTAAGGCTGAGCGGAAAAATCAACAAGAATTGGCGTATTGGCTTTATGAGTATGCAAACGGAGGGCGGAGTGCCAGAAGGAACTCGTTCTCAGAATTTTACGGTTGCGGCAGTTCAAAGGCGTGTGTTTAAGCGTTCTAACATTGGACTAATCTTCGTTAACAAGCAAGCGTTTGACAATTTTAGTCCTGAGTGGGCTGATTACAATCGTTTGTTCGGGTTAGATTTCGACTTGGCCTCGGGTGACGGAAAATGGGGCGGTAAAGCATTCTATCACCATAGTTTTTCTCCTGGAGATGAGGCTTTTGTTGGCGCCAATGCTACGTGGTTAATGTATCGTTCTGCTAACCTCACGTTACATTGGAATCATGAGTATGTGAATAAAAATTATAATGCGGAGGTTGGTTTCGTTCCGCGATTGTCTCGCTTCAATCCAGAAACGGGCGAAGTTGAAAAACGCTCATTTTGGCGTTTGGAGCCAAGCGCTGAATATCGTTTTTATCCAAAGATTGGAAGCGTGGTCAACTATGATGCCCTTGGAGTTTATTATGATAGCTATTTCGATGAGAATTGGGTAGAAACAGATCGTCTAGTGAAATTTTTCTACAAGGTTAAATTCACCAATACCTCTTATCTAGAGGTTAATTACAACGAACGATTCACCCAGCTTTTTTTTGATACGGATGTAACGTTTACCGACCAAGCTGCTATTTCAAAAGGTGGTTATGATTATCGTTCGGTTCGAGTTTTTTATAAAACCGATGCACGAAAGCGTTTCAATGCGTCTTCTTCTGTTGACTACGGTTCTTACTATTCTGGCGAGAAACTTACTTCAAAATTAACTTTGAATTATCGTGCGCAGCCGTGGGGAATTTTCGCTATTCAGTATGACCAAAATGAGATTTGGCTTCCTAATGGTCAAAGAGCAAGTTTACATCTTATTGGCCCGAAGTTCGAGTTCTCGTTTACGCGAAGTGTGTTCTTTACTACATTCTTCCAATACAATACACAAGCGGATAATTTCAATATTAACGCACGTTTTCAATGGCGCTTCAAGCCAATGTCTGATCTCTACTTGGTTTACACCGATAACTACGACCAAACCCTTTCTGTGAAGAACAGAGCGGTTGTGTTAAAACTTATTTGGTGGATTACGCTGTAATCAGATATTCCTCACCTTTCTGATATGCTTCGCTAGCGTTGATTTGAGTTGAAGTTTCAATATTTCACCCATATTCTCGCACTCCAAAAAATCCTCATTGCTGTGGTGCTTGGCCAAATCTTCGCGCAGCTGTTTTACCTTTTCAGGAGTGGAAATATTATCCTCCTCCATACAATCGATAAGGTCTTTTGTACGATAACGCGTGGCGATTAATCTCCGAGCAATTAGAGAGCGTTCCTCAGCCTGATATTGCTTCACGGTTTTATCGTTGATGAGCTCCATTCCCAGTTCCACTAGCGGAAAATTCTCCTTGAAATACTGTGGCAGATACAGGTTCTTTCTGCCTTCGTAGCATTGCTGGTCAAAATCGATTGCACGAATACGATATTGCACATCATCAAAATCGGGAGTGATGTCCATTACATAATTGTAACTGCGCATATCGCCTAGAAGACGGACAAAACACCGCTCATTGAACTTCACAAACTCCTTTGCCAAACGGACTTTGTTCGTTTGCTTGGTTCCCATAATGGTGTTGATGAACATGTCGCCAGGAATCCCGGCAATGTGTTCCTCAATAAGCGTGCTGTTGTCTACATAATAGCTGATTCGATTGGGTGATAGAAGGTGCTCTAACTCTAGCCCATAAACGCGTGAAGCATCAGCTGTTTTGATGTAGAAGTAATCGTAATTGTCGTTGAATTTATTGATGATGCGAATACGAAACGGGTTTGAATTCCCGAAAGAGCAGTAGTCGATGCGGTCTACTCCCAAATGCTCTAAAGAACTGAAGTCACCCTCGTTCTTCAGCATCACATAAATATGGGTGAGCGATTTGTACAATGCTTCCGTGCGTTCTGGTTCGTAGAAAACCGTTTCCCAAAG
>DMRV01000095.1 GCA_003456455.1 Flavobacteriales bacterium | reverse complement strand
GTGTAAACGATATTCCCTTTCCAAAGCGTAGTTAAGTAGTTAAACACTTTTACTGCTGATGGAATTGCAACCAATAGCGTTGTGAACGTAAATACAGAACCTAGGAATGGATTCATCCCTGTGAGGAACATGTGGTGTCCCCAAACGATAAACGATAGGAATGCAATTGCAAGCATTGATCCAACCATTGCTTTGTAACCGAAAATTGGTTTACGCGAATTGGTAGAGATAATCTCAGAAGAGATACCCAATGCAGGTAGCAGGATAATGTAAACCTCTGGATGACCCAAGAACCAAAAAAGGTGCTCGTAAAGAATTGGACTACCACCTGTGTGCTCCAATGCTTGTCCACCAATAAAGATGTCTGATAAGTAGAAACTTGTTCCAAAACTTCTATCAAATATCAACAGCAATGCTGCAGACAAAAGGACAGGGAAAGAAAGCAAACCAAGAATAGCTGTAATAAGAATCGCCCACATTGTAAGTGGTAAACGACCCATTGACATACCCTTTGTACGAAGGTTAACGATGGTAACGATGTAGTTGATACCACCAATCAAAGAAGAAACAATGAAAAGGGCAATACTCGCCAACCACATAGTCATACCCAAACCTGAACCAGGAATGGCCTCTGGTAATGCACTCAAAGGAGGATAAACTGTCCAACCTGCCGATGCCGGTCCTGTTTCGATAAACAGAGACGCCACCATTACTACAGAAGAAGCCAAAAAGAACCAATACGACAGCATGTTCAAAAAGCCTGAGGCCATATCTCGTGCCCCAATCTGCAATGGAATAAGCAAGTTGGCGAACGTACCCGTTAAACCACCAGTAAGTACCATAAACACGAGAATCGTACCGTGAATGGTAACAAGTGCTAGGTACATATTTGGGTCTAGGACACCGCCCTTAGCCCAATCTCCTAAAAGAAGTTCCAAGACTTTGAAAGACTCTCCTGGCCATCCTAGTTGAAGACGAAACAGCATCGATAAGCCCATGCCCAAAAATCCCATCACAATAGCAGTTATCAAAAACTGCTTGGAGATCATTTTGTGATCTTGACTGAACACGTAATGTGTCCAGAAATCTGGCTTTGCATGATGATGATGCGCGTGCTCTGCGTGTTCTGCGTGATCTGACATCTTAATCCTTTATAAATACTAGTGAGTTGCTGGTGCTTCCTCGTGTTCGTCTTCTGTATGTTCTTCAGCCTCAGCTGATTCTCCCTCTGCGACTTCCGCAACAACAACTGGTACGGCTTCTTCTGTAGGAGTCATGCTCTCAGCAAACGTTTTCTTTTCGGACAACCAAGCTGCGTAATCTTCTTCAGATTCCACTATGATGTCCATCTGCATATTGTAATGAGCAGCGCCACAAATTTTGTTACAAAGCAGAATATAGTTGAAGTCCTCATTCCCAGTAATCTGCTTCATTTCTTTCGTGGTGGTTTTTGGCACCATATGAAATTGCGTGGTCATGCCAGGAACACAGTTCATTTGCAACCTAAAATGTGGCATATAGGCACTATGAAGGGCATCTCGAGAATGGAATTTGAATACTACGGGCTTACCAACTGGTAAGTGTAGCTCACCTCTAACAATTTTATCATCGTTAGAAGCTTCGTCTGTAGAACTGACGCCCAATGGATTTTCGCTTGTAATTAAGCGGTATCCTGATTTCCCAAGCACGTTGTCTTCACCAGCATAACGAGCAGTCCAGTCAAATTGCTTTGCATAAATCTCAACCTCCATTGCATCATCAGGTGCAGCGGAAGTAACTTCATTCCAAATAGTTAGACCGTAAACAATCAATGATGTAAGTACAATAGTTGGAACTGTGGTCCAAATGAGCTCTAGCTTAGTACTGTGCGCAAAGAAAGTTGCTGTTCTTTCTTTTCTGTAATAGTATTTGTAGCAAAACACAAGAATTAATAGGTGGCATAAGAAGAACATCGGTGCAATAATCCACCATGTCAAATTCATCAAACCATCAATTTGATCGCCATGAGCAGACGCAGACTCAGGCAACATAAGTGGCCCCCACGCAATGGTTCCATAGATAACAAATGCTAACCAAGCCAAAATTCCGATTACGAAAAGGGTTGCTTGTGTTTTGTTGTCACTTTCAGTAACCTCAGCCGGATTATCTCCTTTGAGGTCGGTGCTCAGCTCGAACACTCGAATCACCTTTGCCACAACAAGCACGGCAAGGATTATAACTATTGCAATAAGCAGATTGATCATTTCTCAGTTCTCTTTTACCGAATACTTAACCGTCAGATTATACATGATGGTGTTTCGCCTCATCCAAATAAGGATGGTTCTTAGCAACAAGTGGTGCTTTTGCAAGTGCATTGTGCACAACAAACAAGAACAGTCCAAGGAAGCCTAGGAACAATCCTATCTCCAACACTCCAATTCCCCAATCAGCTTTCACCGTACCTGGCATAATCATTTGGAACACATCTAACCAGTGACCGCAAACGATAATCACACCAGCGATAGTCATGATGCTTGAGTTTCTCTTTGCAGATTTATCCATCAGTATTACCATTGGTAATGCCAAGTTTACGATTGGAAGGGCTCCCCAAACAAATGAATAGTTCTCCCATCTGTCTTGGAAATAAGTTACTTCTTCAGGAATGTTAGCGTACCAAATAAGCATGAACTGAGAGAACCATAGATATCCCCAGAAAACGGATGCTCCAAACATGAACTTACCAAGATCTTGGATGTGCTCCTCGTTAATGTGCTCCATGTATCCTTTTCGCTTCAAATCAATAGTGATAAGAGCAAACATGGTAATGCCTGTTACGAAAAAGGTAGAGAAATTGTACCAGCCAAAGAGTGTACTAAACCAGTGCGTGTCGATAGACATAATCCAGTCCCACGAAGAAGTGGATGAAGTTACACCATAGAACACCAGGAATGCAGCGGCATACCCGTAATTCTTTTTGTGAATGGCAACACCCCCTTCTAAATCTTCTTTCAAAGAAGCTTTTCGGAAATAGATAGTAAATGCAATCCAAATTACAATGTACAATACTGAACGTAGGTAGAAGAAAGGCTCATTCAAATAAGCTGCCTTACCAGCGATAATAGAATCG
>DMRV01000312.1 GCA_003456455.1 Flavobacteriales bacterium | reverse complement strand
TTTGGATTGAAACTATTGAGCAAATCGTTCATGGTTTCCGAGAATTTTCGGAACTCATTCACCTTATCATTCGCCTGCTTGTTTCCGTTTTCGGTGAGACGATAATACTTCCGTACGCGCTTACCAATGCTCACTTTTTCGGTTTCCAGAAAACCTTCTGCTTCCAGTTTATGCAGCGTAGGGTAGAGGGCACCTTCGGTGAGTTGAATCTCGCCCGAGGTTTTGTCCTTAACGTGCTGGGTTATCTCGTAACCATACATTCTGTCATGCTCAGAAAGCAGACTGAGAACAATGGTTTTGAGGGTTCCTTTTATAAGCTCTTGTGAATACATAGGACAATGATACATAAATAACTTAAGTATAAGAATCTTAGGTATTAACTTTTTAGCTTTTGAATTATTGTGTGAGAATGATTCTTTCCTTTGATAGCATGAAAAATCTCGTGCTCGTTTTAACTCTTTTCGCTTTACCTGTTACGCTTTTCGCGCAGGGAAATATCATGCTGATGCCATTTGAGGCATTAATGAATTCCGAATGGAAAGCAGAAGGGAAGTGGAAAGACGGACGACCTTTTAAACAAGAAGTGAGTTACTCTTGGTCGGATGATGAAGAGTCGGTAAACATGGTGACGAAGAGCTATCTAGACACAACTTTTACCGATTTCGGAAAGTTTTCGGATGGAGTTCATACTTGGGATACACTAACCAACACCATCAAATTCCAGACGAAAGATATTCATGGAAATGTAATAGATGGAAACGTACGAACAAAGGTTAAAACCATCATGTATGAGTACGTTTATCTAGGCGAAAACGATGTAAAAACCTACATGACCGATGCGCTTATTTGGATTAAACCGGATAAGTACATGTTCAAAGTAGGCACCATGAAAGATGATGAGTGGCAAGAAGTTTACTTGGAGACGTACTTCTTTAAGAAGAAAGATTAGTCAGTATTTGACTCAAAATCCTTCAAGGATGTCCCGTCTTTTTGTTTCCATTCAGTAAGGCCATTAGCGTTTCTCCCAAGAACAAGACAAGCGGCTGCGGAAGGACTGCTTAATACGTAATCTTCGTTCAAGAATAACTTGCCGTCTTTATCTACTACCGAAGATGAATTGACAATACGGTTTCTTTGATCATCGATACTTTTAGTAATAGAGGGAACGGTTGAATGTGCAATCTGAGAACCTTCGAAGATTACAAAACCATCTGAAGTAGGCTCGCCACTCGCGTTTGCTCCCCTAGTTGCTTTTATGAAAAACGAGGTTTTGGATTTTTTACCTGACGGTGTTTCTCGTTTGTCCTCGAAAACTTTGTGTCCAAGAGTGTTGACTAGAGTTTTTATGTTGCCTATAAATTCTTCCATTTCTGCTGTATCGGATTCAGAAATGGAAGATTGAGTGGGAATAGTGCTATTCTCTAGCTTATAACGATTGACTTTGGTGGCAATTTCAT
This sequence comes from Flavobacteriales bacterium, assembly GCA_003456455.1. Taxonomy (GTDB): domain Bacteria; phylum Bacteroidota; class Bacteroidia; order UBA10329; family UBA10329; genus UBA10329. Next base: position 7,071 of record DMRV01000312.1, on the reverse strand, counting down.
AAAGGCGATTTTCCAAATATTTGGCGTGAGCCTTATTTAAATTTTCGTCTTTGCTGATAAATACAATCGCTTCATTCCAAAATTCCTTTTGAGTTAAGTGTTGTCCAAGTCTTCTTAAAACAGACTCTGCTTCTCCAATATAAACTTTGTCAAAACCAGCTTCGTCTTTACCGAAAAGCAAATAAATGCCTGTGTTTTGAAGATCAGGTCTATCTGAGCACTCCTTTACTTTGATACGAGGTATTTTATAAGCCTTCCCAGTCCAATTGGAAAGTTCACATGTCATTCGACCGCTTGGTTCGCCATCAATCAAGAATAGTTTTATCGTTTTCCCAAATCCCATAATAAATAGAGTTATTCGTGTTGTAATCTACGGAGTAATCTCAACCCCAACCGGGCAATGATCCGAACCATGCACATCATTCAGAATAAATGACTCTTTTACTTTGGGCATAAGGCTTTCTGAAACAAGGAAATAGTCTAACCGCCAACCAACGTTGTTCTCACGGGCATTGGCGCGGTAACTCCACCAACTGTACTTGATTTCATTTGGGTGTTGCGCTCGGAATGTGTCAACCAAACCAGCATCTAAGTAGCGGTTCATTCCGTCAATCTCATCTTGCGTATAACCAGGTGTTTTGTTGTAGTTCGACTTAGCGTTTTTGATATCCATTTCGGTATGAGCCACATTCAAATCACCACAATAAACGACAGGCTTTTTCTTCTCTAATTCTTTGATGTAGGCAAGCAAAGCTTCATCCCAATTCATCCGATAGGGTAAGCGCACTAGTCCATTTCCGGAATTCGGAACGTAGACATTCAGCAGATAGAAATCTTCAAACTCGCAGGTAATGGCTCGTCCTTGGTCATCGTGCTCAGGAATTCCGATGCCGTATTGATAGCTCAACGCTTCAGTTTTTGAAATGATGGCTGTTCCAGAGTAACCTTTCTTCTCAGCGGAAAATGCGTAAATGTGATAATCCAACCCGAAAAGCACTTCTCTAACCTGTTCTTCTGTGGCTTTGGTTTCCTGAAAACCTATTACATCGGCATCCATTTTTTCGATGCTTTCTAATAGGCCTTTTTTTGCTGAGGCCCGAATTCCGTTTACGTTAAAAGAGATAAGTTTCATAAAGTCTGTTTGTATTGTGATGGTGTTTTTTTTGTCCAACGTTTAAAGGAACGAATAAACGCACTTGGTTCTGAATAATCGAGTAAATAGGCGATTTCTCCAATACTTAACTCAGGTTTTTTCAGGTAAGATTTGGCAAGGTCTAACCGAACTTCATTCAAGAGCCCTTTATACGTTTTTCCGAATTCCTTCAGCTTTCGCTGGAAAGAACGAACGCTCAAATTCAGACTGGCTGCAACTTCCTCTATGGTCGGAAATTTTGGCTTCACCATATTCATGATGGAACGTTTTACTACTGTAGTAAAACCAGTGTCGCTCTCAATAGTTGCTAGTTTCTCGGATGCGTGTTGTACCAAAACCTGAAGCAAGTTATAATCGCTTGTCACTACCGATTCTTGAACGTGCTTCAATTTAAATCGAATAGAAGTCACCTCCGAGCTATAAACCACAGGACATTTAAATACTCGTTCGTATTCCGCTCTATTTTCTCTCGTTCCGTGTGGAATATGAACCGAAGTAGGCTGATGCTTTTGCAGCGTTAGGTTTTGGAATTCACGTAGCGTAAAAGCCAAAATTCCGTCTGCAGTATGGTGAACGGAACTTGCAGAAGATTCTGCCCAAATCGGGTCAGGAATGAGTTCAACGATTAGTTCATTTTCTGTTTTTCGTAACGAAAGTGGCAACGCCCTGCAACCGAGATTTGCGAAATCGCAACAGTATTGAAGCGCTTCTTCTACAGTAGAACTCGTTTGCACAATCTGGTAAATCAGGCCAGCGGCTGAAAGACTGAGATGCTCTCCTAGATGTAATCCTAAAGCATGGTCTTGTGTGTTCTTTAAAGCAGCTTCAATCACAGCATTGTAAATACTCGCCTCAACGCGCGACTCCTCAATACTCAGTTCCTCAATGGAACATCCTGATAGTGCTAAGAGTTGGTTGAAACCTGCTCCTTGCTGAGTGGCAAACTGAATGATATTAAGTACAAATCGACCTGAGAATGTCATAACTCAAATGTAATGAGTTGGCACGAAATGTCAATTATTAGGCGTCAATTGCCAAACGTGGGATTCAAGTCATCCCCAAATTTGCTCTTGTTAAACCAAACAAAAAAGTCATGAAAAATTTAGAAACAAGAATTAGAATAAACGCAAGCGTTGATGATGTGTGGAACGTACTCACTGATTTTAAATCCTATCCGGAATGGAATCCGTTTGTGATTAAGATTGATGGCAAAGGAGAAGTTGGTCAGCATTTGACTAACGATATTAAAATGGAAGGAAGCGCTGTCCAAACCTTCAGGCCATTGGTGCTGGTTAGAGATGAGAACAAAGAATTCAGGTGGAAAGGCAAGCTCTTCGTCACCGGGCTTTTTGATGGTGAGCATTATTTCCAATTGAAGTCAATATCTGAAAACGAAACGGAGTTCATACATGGCGAGATCTTCAGTGGTGTATTGGTTGCACTGGTAATGGGTTTGATTGGAGAGAAAACCAAAGCAGGCTTCGAAGCAATGAATACTGCATTAAAAAACCGAGTAGAAAATTTAAACGCTTAAGTAATGAACCTTAGAATCAAACTAGAAATCCCTTTGCTCAGTAATGCGGCTTTCTCTGTCAGCTCAGGAATTACTCCAATTCTATGTAATAAACGGCCTGCTTCTCTGATGGGAATAACGAATCTTCTTGAGGTTAGTATTTAGGGGTAGGACTACTGCTGTTTGCTATACTATGCTAACCGAATGAAGACAAATTCTCTTCAGACTAAACTGATTATTGCATGAGATTTGCTCTGGCTAATAGCAAGTATTTCATTGTTTTATCAGTTTACTGGTAAGAGTTCCTTTTTCGGTCTGTAGTTGCAGAGTGTAAATGCCGTTTGCTTGGTTGCTTAGGTCTATAGTTGCGTTACCTGAGATATTCTTTCTAAGGATGAGGTCTCCCAAAGCATTATGGACTGTAATCGTTCCAGTTCCTTGCACTTGGTAGATGCCTGTGCTTGGGTTAGGGTGAATTTTAAATGTAATAAATCTATCTTGTTCCAGTTGCCCTACCAACAATATCTCAAAACAATCTGATGTGTCCACACATTCTTCAAAAGACAACTGCACTGCATAATTACCACCTGTAACAGGTTCAAGTATTGAATCCGTTTCTCCTAAAATAGCTAGGTAATTATTGTCACAATCAAGCCATTGATAGTCAACATCTAGCGCAGCACTTTGCAATGTGCTGCCCAATTGCTCCACAGTAGTATCTAGGTCAACAACCGAAACATGGGTAAAAACTATGCTGTCCCAATCAGTCTGAACGGAATTGATGGCACTAATGTAGGCCTGGCTAGTAATGAGGGTTTGACTATTCCCATCAGGAAATAAATATGATTCTCCGTTGCAGATAGTATCATACTGTACGGCCACTCTACTCTGATTATCCAAAAAACCAAGTAGTTCAATATTCTCGGTTACACCATCATAGGTTGTTGGAGAATAATGATAAGGGTCTGATGTTATTGCCTGCCCTTGGTTAGACGTAATAAGGAATAATGGATAACTGTTCAAGTAAGGTACCGAACGAAGAACTAACCCAGTTGAACTCTGACTCACATTAAATCCAGCACCATTCGCATGTACGTTGTACCCTATGGAATCGACCTCCCATTTTTGAGGTATGAAATCAGAATCGAATGCCGCATTTACTAATCCATTATTATTGATTGTACTTCGAACTGAATCAACGTTTTCTCCCAAAACATAAAAGAATCGGAAACTCAATGCTGTTCCAAAAGATAGCTGCTCATTTGATGGAAATCGAATCATCTCAAAAACATGATAATCTCTTTGGTTATTTGCACTGGAAAGGTTTCCGGCATCACCATATCTAAACACATTATTGTTGGTGCTTGTGGTTGTTGGGTGGGCCATTGCCAAAACCGGAGAATTCCCTAAGCTATCGTTTGACCATGCAACCCAGCCGGCTGTATTTGCGGTCTGTATAACCGGAGTTTGCCCATATAAACCCTCTTCTAATGTGTAATTACCAGATGGGTCTGAGATAAAGAAATGATCTAGACTAGAATTTCTAACTCCGCCCCAGGGTACATTAATGAAGTTGATATTGTCTTGTCCGAAGTTGTACATCATATTATCAACTTGTAGTATGCCATCTCCAATAACCGTATAGCGAGTATAATACAGCATATCAGATCTAAAATTGATGTTCTGAAGGTCTTCGGTATGTGCCTGTTGACCCCAGTTAACCACACTGTATGACCTATCATCCTCATTGTAATACTCGGCTAACATTGGTGAGTAAAATGGCTCTGTCTGCTCTGGTGTTTTCAGGTACACGCCAGCTTGATGAATGAAATATGACGAGTCTGGCACATTATTCAAAGCACCATCCACTGCAACCATTTGCCACACCTCATCAACCCAAGGAGCGTAAGAAGTACCGCCTCCATATGAAGGCTGTGCCCAATTCGGGTTTCTCCACTGCGGAGGAACCGATTCGCCAAATGCTCCACGAAATGAATAGATATTTCCACCCTTCCCAATCCTAAGGCTGTATGACTGAGCAGAATCGGTTGGGTCAGTATAATCCAATTGTGCATGAAATACCATACTCTCCGGAAAGCTATCTACAGCCCAAGTAGAACCTGAGGCCGAATAGGTGCTAATAAAACTTTGGTTGCCTGTATTTGAAATGAATTGACCACTATTTATGTAGGGAGTACATAGCAGGCTGTCTAGGTTCTGAGAAAATGTGGAAAGTGAGTAAAGACAGGGAATTATAAAAATGAACTTTCTCATATTTAGCGGTATTTATACGTTGTAATATCAGTTGATATCTGGCTAGGAACCCGGTTGATTTTTCTGGTCTGTTAATGTTATGCTCAATCAGCCCTCAGTGAAAAACCTAACAAGAAGCACGTATTGCAGCAAAGCGAGCAGCATTGACCGCTTTGTAATTAAAGACCTTCGTAGGTCTGCAAGTCCATTTCTTTAAAAGCCTCATCTAGGAAATAATTGAGCTTTTTGATTAGGGAGCTCGCTTCTTGGCGACCACTGAAAATTGATTTATCCAACTTTTCCAAGTTGGCTTCTTCCGATTTTACTTGCCTCTCCGCTCTTTCTAAAGTTCTAGAGTTTTCGCTAAGTAGTTTGCTATCTTCTGCAAGGTTTTCCTCTAGGTAATTAACTTTTAACTTTTCAGCAGCCAATAATATTTTCATTTCTTCTAGTTGCGAAGGCCTCATCTTGAATTCATAGAGTTTAAAAGTCTTATCCCTAATCACTACAGCTGGAAGTCTATTTCTATCGCTATCTGTTAAAACAGGAACAAATTCATGACTAGTTCGGCCTCGTTGCTCACCTTTTTTATAGGTTACCCCCTTGAAGACGATGCTATCTGCTGCTAGGTCAAAACGGTAACAGTTGAAATTTTCATTTAACACTGTAATTAAATTACTGTCCTTCAGGAAATCGAGCATTCTGCTTTGCATTTCTTTGAAGCGCCCATCATCCTCCCTGCCTCGCATCTGTTCATCTTTACTTTCTTTTATGTAGATGAATGATGGCTTGTCTTCCTTTTCTATAGCAGATTCAAAACTGGCCATATCTAGCCATTTTATAGTGTCTTGGCCTTGGCAGAAACAAGTGCATACGAGTAATAAGACAATTGTAAAAAGTGATTTATTCATGTGATTTGAATTTGATTTGTTATTGATGTGATTATTTACATATTCCTCCTATACTGTCCGCCCACTTCAAACAGCGCGTGGGTAATTTGTCCAAGGGAGCAATGCTTAGCAGCTTCCATCATTTCTTCAAACATGTTGTCGTTTTGAATGGCCGCTTGCTGTAGCTTCTTGAGCGAAGTCTTGGTTTGGTTTTCCTTGGCTTGATGGAGGCTATTCAGCATTTCAATCTGATACTGCTTTTCCTCTTCCGTAGCGCGGATTACCTCCTTTGGTAGAATAGTAGGAGAACCTTTGCTGCTTAGGAATGTGTTCACACCAATAATTGGGAATTCCCCCGTGTGTTTCAGCGTTTCGTAATACAGGCTTTCTTCCTGAATCTTGCTGCGCTGGTACATGGTTTCCATGGCTCCAAGGACACCACCGCGCTCTGTGAGACGGTCAAATTCCATCAGCACAGCTTCTTCTACAAGGTCGGTCAGTTCTTCAATGATAAACGCACCCTGTATCGGGTTCTCGTTCTTGGCTAAACCAAGTTCCTTATTGATGATAAGCTGAATGGCCATCGCTCTCCGCACGCTTTCCTCAGTAGGCGTTGTAATGGCCTCATCATAAGCGTTGGTATGCAATGAGTTGCAGTTGTCGTAAATGGCATAAAGCGCCTGTAAAGAAGTTCGTATGTCGTTGAAGTCAATCTCCTGAGCGTGCAAGCTTCTACCGCTTGTTTGAATGTGATACTTGAGCATTTGCGCTCGTGGGTCAGCACCATATTTCAGTTTCATCGCCTTCGACCAAATCTTCCGTGCTACACGGCCAATCACCGCATATTCAGGGTCAATTCCGTTGCTGAAGAAGAAGCTCAGGTTTGGACCAAACTTGTTGATGTCCATGCCACGGCTCAGGTAGTATTCTACAAACGTGAAGCCATTGGCAAGCGTGAAAGCGAGTTGTGATATTGGGTTTGCACCCGCTTCGGCAATGTGATACCCCGAAATAGAAACGGAGTAGAAGTTCCGGACATTTTTGTCAATGAAATACTGCTGCACATCGCCCATCAATCGCAGCGCAAATTCTGTACTGAAGATGCAGGTGTTCTGCGCTTGGTCTTCCTTCAGAATATCCGCCTGAACGGTACCACGCACCTTGCTTAATGCATCGGCTTTAATCTTGGCATATACATCTGCGGGAAGCACTTCATCTCCCGTCATTCCAAGCAGCATCAACCCAAGACCATTGTTTCCTTC
>DMRV01000424.1 GCA_003456455.1 Flavobacteriales bacterium | reverse complement strand
GCATGAGCGGAAAGAGCAGCCATCACATGTTCAATGGTGCTTACTGTAGCTTCGCCAACTCCAATTGTAGTTCCTCTAGCTGTGCTGCTAATGTTTGCAGAAACGGCTTTGATTTCTGCATTTCCTAAATCAGTTCTAACGAAAAAAATTTGTCCATCTTCGGATGGTTTGAAGGTGAGATTGACCATTGCCCCCGTGTGCAACCCTACTCCACTTACGCCACATTCAGCAGCTATCGTCTTTTGCTTCAAACTCATCTACAAATCTTTCAACTTCTTTTCAATAGCACGTAGCGTTTCGGGCAGTCGCCTGAAAGACACATATGACCTACGGTAGTTACCTACCTCAAATGCTGGTGATCCCTGAACGATGGAATTGTCAGGAAGGTTATTGCCAACACCACTCTGTGCTGCAATCTTCACGTTATCCCCAATTTTCAAGTGGCCAATAATGCCAACTTGACCACCGATTATACATCGTTTTCCAATCTTGGTTGAACCTGCAATTCCCGTTTGTGCGGCAACTACAGTGTGTTCTCCAATCTCTACGTTATGCGCTACTTGAATGAGGTTATCCAACTTCACTCCTTTTCGGATGATTGTTGAACCCATTGTAGCACGGTCGATGGTTGAATTGGAACCAATCTCTACATCATCTTCCAACACCACATTTCCAACTTGTGGAATTTTGCTGTACGCTGTATCTGATGGTGCAAAGCCAAAGCCATCACTTCCAATGGTCACTCCAGCATGAAGTGTGCAGTTGTTTCCAAGGACACAATCGTATAAGACCCTCGAGCCAGCATGTAGTTTGCAACCACTACCAAGTTTTGAGTTTTTCTCTAAAACCACTTGTGCACCAATAACACAATCATCGCCAACAACAGCGTTTTCTTCTACAACCACTCCAGCGGAAATAGTCACATTCTTACCAATTGTGACAGAATCTGAAATAATGGCTGATGCATGAATCCCCGCTTTCGGACGATTCATTTCGTCATACTTCTGTAAAAGAAGTGCAAAACATGAATACGGATCAGCCACCCGGATTAACGTTGGCTTAACATCAAATTCAGCTTGAAAATCGTATTTAACAATGACAACTGAAGCCCCTGTCGTAAGAATAAACTCGTTGTATTTTGGGTTTGCCAGAAACGACAACGCACCTTCAAAACCGCTCTCAATGGGACTCACGGTACTAACCTGTACCTGAGGGTCTCCATCAACACTACCACCAATAAGCTCGGCAATTACGCCAGCGGTCAAAATCATCCGCGCAAAAGTAAAATTTAATGAACCTGTTTAAAGTAGAGTTTTACCGATTGGCCTTACAGGTTTAGAGTTGATTGGTCAGGTGTGATGGTAGGCAAAGAAAGTGTTTTTCCACGGGTTTTGAAAGCACACTTAAACTAAGAGTGTCGGCTGCCTCTGTCAAATCCTTCACTTCTCCATTTTTATAGAGAATGTTAATCCGGTCATGATTCAAATTATAGGCGCTATTGGCAATGGTATCAGTAAATACGAAATACGTTGCTTCTTCCATGGAAATATTCCAATTCCCCGCCAATTTTGTTCTTAAATCGGTTAGTATTCTCTCAGAAACTGCTTCGTCAAACATCTTAATCTTAAGCAATTTTCTATCCACAAGAAAGCTTGAAAGTTTGGATAGGACAAGGTCTGAATGATTCTTCCAAACCTTGACGGAAGTAAGCACATCGAAATCGTCCAATTCGGCAAATTGATTCAGTATTTCTGGGTCTTGCTCAAAACTAGAACGCGTTATTTTCCCTTTTAAAAAGACATTAAATGCAGGCGTTGCGAATAGTTCTTCGCCACTTTCCGCCAATTCTTTTGCTCGTTTGAGAATTCGAATAAGGAGGTTTTCTGCCGAAAGAACGGTCTTGTGCAGGTACACCTGCCAATACATAATTCTTCGTGCTACAATAAATTTCTCGATGGAATAAATGCCTTTGCTTTCTACCGCGAGTTCGTCATCTATTACATGCAACATCTTAATGATGCGATCTGAACCGACAATTCCTTCTGAAACGCCTGTAAAAAAGCTATCTCGTTTGAGGTAATCCAATCGATCCATGTCCAATTGGCTACTAACCAATTGATGAAGGAAACGCTTTGAATATTTATTGTTGAATATAGCTATGGCAGTATCGAGTTTCCCGTTGAATTCTGTGTTCAAACGCTCCATGAACAAAGCAGAAATATCTTCGTGTGTTACGCCAGAAACAAGGCTATGCTCTAAGGCATGAGAAAACGGTCCGTGACCAATATCGTGCATAAGAATGGCAAGTGTAACGCCTTCGGCTTCAGGTTCGGTAATCTCGTATCCTTTAGCGCGAAGTTCTTCAATGGCCAATTGCATAAGATGCATGGCACCCAGCGTGTGATGGAAACGTGTATGCAGCGCACCTGGATAAACCAAATGTGTTAGTCCTAGCTGTTTGATTCTGCGAAGGCGCTGAAAAAATGGATGTTCGATGATGTCGAACACGATGGGATAAGGAACGGTTATGAACCCGTAAACTGGATCATTGAATATCTTCCGCTTGTTATACTTAATTCCCATATCGCCCGTTAGAGTGCTAAATTTGGCAGCCTTAGGGCACGAAAATAACTAAATAGGATATGGAAAAATTGAGGATACTGTGGGCTGATGATGAGATTGATTTGCTGAAACCGCATTTGCTTTTCTTACAGGAAAAGGATTTTGAGGTGGAAACGGCTACGAATGGTGATGATGCCTTAGACCTTTTTGATGAGCAGGAGTTTGACATTGTATTCTTGGATGAGAACATGCCTGGACTTTCTGGACTGGAAACATTAAACCAGATTAAAAACAAAAACCCGCGTGTTCCTGTGGTGATGATTACCAAAAGTGAGGAGGAGCATATTATGGAGGAGGCGATTGGTTCGAAGATTTCGGACTACCTGATTAAGCCTGTCAACCCGAACCAGATTTTGTTGACGATTAAAAAGCTTTTAGATACGAAACGATTGGTTGCAGAGACTACAAGCCATAATTACCAACGTGAATTTCGTGAGATTGGAATGCGCCTTGGCGACCGTCTAAACTTCCAAGAATGGAAGGATATTTACCGCAAATTGGTGCATTGGGAATTGGAGCTTGAGCGCAGCAACGAGGACGGAATGTCGGAGATTCTGAACTCTCAGAAGACAGAAGCCAACGCGCAGTTTTTCAAGTACGTTGAGAACAATTACATCGATTGGATGGACGGAAATAGTGATGACAACCCAACGATGTCTCACACGCTTTTCAAGAATGAGGTTGCTCCGAAAGTCGGGCACGGAAAACCAACGTTCATGCTATTGATTGACAACTTGCGTTGGGATCAGTGGGAAATCATTAAGCCTGCGGTTTTAGATATGTTCAAGCTTGAAAGCGAGGATATTTTCTTGAGCATTTTGCCAACTGCTACACAGTATTCGCGGAACGCAATTTTTGCTGGCCTCACTCCTCTTGACATTGAAAGACGTTTTAAAGACAAGTGGTTGAACGATGAGGATGAAGGTGGAAAGAATATGTACGAGGAGGATTTTCTTGTAGATCAGATGCAACGTTTGAATCTGGGAAAGAACTATAGCTACAACAAGATTACAAAGCATCAGGCCGGGAAGAAGTTGGTGGAAGCCATTCCGAACATGATGAACAACGACTTGAATGTAATCGTGTACAATTTTGTAGATATGCTCTCACATGCTAGAACGGAGATGGAGATGATTCGAGAATTGGCAGATGATGAGTCAGCTTATCGATCGATCACGCTAAGTTGGTTCGAACACTCGCCATTGAAAGACATGATGGAGCGCATTGCAGAATATGATGTGAATGTGGTTATTACCACTGATCACGGAACAGTCCGCGTGCAGGAACCAAGTAAGGTTATTGGCGACAAGAACACGAACACGAACTTGCGTTACAAGCAGGCGAAAAATCTAAATTTTGAAGCGAGAGATGTGTTCGCGGTTAAAAATCCGCATGACGCTTATCTACCAAAAGTGAATGTGAGCCAATCATTCATCTTTGCCAAGGAAGACAAGTTCTTCGCTTACCCTAACAACTACAATTACTACGTCAATTTCTACAGAAATACATTCCAGCATGGAGGTATTTCTTTAGAGGAAATGATGATTCCGATTGTGCATTTGGGGAGTAAGTAAGAGTCCGTCTCCTATATGGTTGATTATCAGTCAAATACAATGATGTGTTCGAGGATAATTTTACGAAATCTAATCTGATTTTGATGTAATAATTCAAGCGAAACTTAGCGTTTGAAACCATCAAAATGATACATCCTAAAACTGAACTAAAGTTCATTAGTAATGAGATTGGCTACGGAGTTGTAGCTACCGAATTCATACCCGCTGGCACCATCACATGGGCGCTTGATAAACTAGACAGAGAATTCAGCCCGCTTGATTTTCAGGCGCTCGATCCTATCTATCAGAACATCCTCGACTATTACACTTTCCGTAACAACAATGGCAACTTCGTTTTGTGTTGGGATAATGGCCGCTATGTAAACCACAGTTTTAACTCAAACTGTCTTACCACGGCCTACGATTTCGAGATTGCCATTCGTGACATTCATCCTGGTGAGCAACTTACGGATGACTACGGCTACTTGAACATTCCAGAACCATTCAGGGGAATTGATGAAGGGACAAAACGAAAAGTGGTTTATCCAGACGATTTGGTCAAATACTACAAGGTTTGGGACAAGAAGCTTTTGAAAGTATTTGACACCATTCCAAAGCACGAACAGCCGTTGAGACAATTAGTCTCGGATGAAATGTGGGAAGAGATTGTGTCTGTTTCAAAAGGCCAAAAGCAGATGGAATCGATTCTGAAAAATTACTATCCGCAGGAGAACGGTTCAGCCAAAAAGTAGGGTTATCTTCGCGGTTGAACCCTATCGTTTTGACCGAGGAATTTTCTGCATCTTCTATTTCTGATTTTAAACCCGTTTGCAAGCTTCTAAAAAAGCTTTCCGCGGATGAAAAGATTATTCTTTTCGCAGGCGAAATGGGCGCAGGAAAAACCACACTCATTAAGGAACTATGCGCTCATTTGGGCATTGAAGATCAAGTGAGTAGCCCAACGTTTTCATTAGTGAATGAATACGAAAGCCCGATTGGTCCCGTTTATCATTTCGACCTCTACCGAATCCAATCAGAAGAAGAACTATACGACATTGGTTACGAAGACTATTTCTTTAGTGGGTATCTTTGTTTGGTTGAGTGGCC
>DMRV01000145.1 GCA_003456455.1 Flavobacteriales bacterium | reverse complement strand
TTGAACTGCAAAAGACGTTCCATCCACCCGCCAATCATTTTCTGAATACACAGTCGCCGACTCTGGATCTGTAGTAGAAACAGAGGCAGAAAGATCTTCAGAATTTTTGGGCGGTGAAGAAGAACTCGAAATTGCGACACTTGAATTTGAAGGTAATCCGTTTACTGTGACTGAGGCCGTTGCCGTTGAGGCACAACCATTATTATCATCCGTTGCGGTCAATGTTATTGTCGTATTACTCGTTAATGCGTTACTTGTGGCGGATGAACCAGTTGCAAATGTTGTTGTTCCGCCATCTTCGGACCATGCATAACTTAATGAACCAGTTGCGTCGTAATTAACTGTAATCGTAACATCCGTTATATTTGCATTCACCGACATACCATCTGGATAAGTATCCTTAAAATTAAAAGTCCAAGTTCCCTCAGGGTCGTTGGCCCCAAAGCTACCAATAGACACTCCCGATACACTTCCTTGAGCATTAGTTGAAGACACCGATAAATCACTTTGAGTACCTCCCATTGCAGCAGGAGGAACAATTTGAACTAAAACTTCACTTAACCACGAAGGGACAACTGTGGTCACATCGCACGTTACAGATACAGAATTTACAGTTGAACCCGCAGGTAGAGCAGGAAAGTTTATAACTATTGGAGTTCCTGGGTAGGAATTACTATTGTCAGCAACACCACCCGAACCACTCTCTGAGGTAGAAGTTGTCCCTCCAGAGTTTGAGGTACCACTACCTGACAATGATACTGTTGCTCCTGAACATATTTGAGCCGAACCCGAACCGTCCGCATTAGCTGTTACACCAGTTGGGGATGGATTGACTGTACCAGAAACCGAAACATTCTTGGTTGTAGCACAAACCGAAGAGCAAGTAACATCACCAGAAGGAGAGCCAGTGGCTGAACTTGACATTCTTACATAAACTACTGTATTGGCAAGAGACCCGGTAGAACCAACAGTAAGTGATGATGAAAAAGAGGAATTGTTTGTTGATACCTCAAATCCTGCCGGAGCAGTCACCGTAACTGGTTCTCCCAAATTTGTACCCGAAACTGAAAACGTAGAAGATGAACTCGGAGACCCCGAACAAGCCGTCATTGAAGAAAGTGAAGAAGCTGTTGTAGCTACCGAAGTGGCTTGATAATCCAATTGAATCATTGGTGGATATGATTCACTATGTCCACGAAATGCAGCCCATTCATCGCAACCTGAAAAAGAATTTACAGCAAGGCCCAGTTTCAACTCGCCACTTGGAATACTACTGAAGACAAAGTCTCGCCCAGCTTGATCAAAAAGCCAATATTCATAGCCCGTTTGGTTCAGCGCAGCGTTTGAAGCAAAGTAACCACTATTCCATTCGCCGTCTATATCTTGATCCATAGCCAAATCACGTTGAACGGCTGCGTCAATAGTCATTGGCGTTATAACAAGGGTTAAATTATTATTACCCGTACTTTCAGCATCTTCATATAAACGAACTCGTGCGTAACTGATATTATTGGTCGAACACAACGAACTAATATCAAATTTCATCCAAGATTGCAACCAAGTGTTTGAACTATAATAAACATCTGTCCCACCGACCATCGTTTGATCAGTGTATGAGGTGGCGGTAAAACTTGTTGCACAAGTATTTGACCAAGAGTACCCAGTATGCCATGAGGTTTGAGAAGGATAGGCATACAATGTGGGATCTACGGTAATCGGATAAGACCGAGAATCACTCATTAAGTAATCTAAAGAAATTACAGTTTTAATTGTGAGATCGTTACCATCAAAATCAATTTCGTAACGGATATCATCAAAATTTGGATGTGCCGAATTAGAATCGTTCACATTAGGCCGTTCATACTTGGCAATTTCTCTCCCATTTTTGCTGAACAATTTAATTTCACCGTTGATGAGTTTAGGTAATAAAGATTGACCTAGCGACACCTTCTCTTCAAATACGAGTACATCTAGGTCACCGGAAATATTGTCAAAAATCGACGGATTGTTAATTATGTAATCCATTTTTCTACCATATGAAGTCTGTGAAAATTTAACATCTACCACATTACCAAAGGCACTAGAATAAGTTAAATAGGGCCCTTCAGCAACTCCCTCCGAATTGGATGCTAAAGTAACGTTCATTTGCTCAATAGGATTCGCTTCATCTCTGAAGTAAATTTTCATATCCTGCATTTCGATAATTGTATGACCCGAATAAAGTTTTGTCGAAATTTCACCATCTATATTTGATGGATAATCCGATTTGTTTATGTTGAAATGATTACTAAAACCTCCATCTTGCTCAGGAATAATTGATTGGTAAATGGTATTCCATTTTCCATTTTCAAAATAATGCAATGGAGCTGCTGAAATCAGCGTTGTGAATTCACCAGGACTTTGTTTTCTAAAAACTTTGGCGTACTCTGTACGCTCCTCTATGACCTCTTGATCAATCGAAAAATCCTCGAATGATTCAAATTGCCATAACCATCGCTCTTTCAATCTCTTTTTTCCATACTCACGATTTAAATCTTCAATAGAGCGCGGTTCCACGAAAGGATAAATATCACTTGCTGAGAAAGCTTCATGCTTGTCATTGGATACATTTTTGTTATTCAGCAAGTCAATTGACTGTCTGGCGGTATTTACCCGATTTTTCTGAGAATCGCATTCTTTTGAAACAAACGTAAATAGGAAAATCAGTGCTACAATTTTGAATAAAGAGTTTTTCATATTTGATATTATTTAATGTACATTTTAAACGTTTATCGAAGATTCGTAGTTGCTAAAAAATTAATCGATTGAATATTAACGGGCTTTTGATGAATATTCACAATGATTTGTTGAATATTTCATAAAACCGAATATAAAACACTTATT
>DMRV01000448.1 GCA_003456455.1 Flavobacteriales bacterium | reverse complement strand
GGTGCTTTCAAAATAGGCCCTGATGGACAATTGACAACTGCCGATGCACTTCCTTTGGCTGCCGGACTGCAGATTGATCCAGAAGTAACAAATGTTTTCGTTTCGCCAACTGGTGAGGTTTCTGTTGAAACTGCTGATGGCACTCAAATTATTGGACAATTGGAATTGGTTCGTTTTCCTAACTCTGCTGGTCTTAAAGCTACCGGAGGTAACCTATTTATCGAAACTGAAGCCAGTGGTGCCCCAGAGATCGGAGCCCCTGGTGAAAATGGTTTTGGGGTGTTACAACAAGGTTATTTAGAAATGTCTAATGTTAATGTTGTGGAGGAGATGGTGAACATGATTATCGCTCAAAGGGCTTACGAGATAAACTCTAAGTCAATCCAAACATCTGACGATATGCTTTCAAGGGTAAATCAGTTGAAGAGATAATCAATGAGGCTTTTGTTTATCTTATTATTTCTCATGGCTTACCAGCTTACCGCTGATGTGAGCCGTTTTATTGAATCTATTGACTTTCCAAAAGTTAGAAGCCAGACAAAAGTTTTCACAAAATCAGCAGCATTCATTTCCCCAATACTTAGTAATTCCGATTCGTACGAGTCTTCAACTGTTACTAAATCTTCTGTAATTGTGCTTGACCGGGAAACTTTAGAGAAAAGGTTAGGAGAGAGCATTGCGCATCGTTTTCAAACTACAGGAATAATTAAGGCTTTCCTTTCACGGGAATGGAATTCTGTAAAAGTTAGCCCTAATTATTTGATTAAAATTTCAGATTGTTCCCCCGATACGCTATCTTCGAGCATATTTGCTCGTTTTAGTATTTGGGACGGTGGCAAGTTGGTAGGTGATTTTGCCGAACCGCTAAGGATAGGTCATTTTATCGATGTATTGTTTTCGAAAACTCCTCTTACCCGTGGTGTTCGCCTAGACTCAACCCAATTCGAATCCAAACCAGTTGACATTTTGAAACAACATGCTGGTACGGTTCCAGCCAACTCGAATCTCAATGGTTATCAACTTGCTTCTAGTATTAAATCAAATACTCCAATCAAATGGAATTTTCTATCTAAAATTACTCTCGTCAAAAAAGGACAGATTGTTGATGTGTTTGCATCCGGTAACGGTATTTATGTCACTATGAAAGGCATGGCTCTTGAGAACGGAGTTGCAGGAGGCAATGTTACTATAAAAAATCTTTCTTCTGATAAGAAATTTCAAGCTAAAGTTCTTAATGAAAATAGCGTAAAGGTTCACTTGTAAATTATGAAAATTTTTCTAAAAGTCTGTTTCTTACTCTTTACATGTGGTTCTCTGTCTGGTGTCTCCCTTTGGATGAAAAGTAACAATAACCAACGCGGACTTTATGGTGATAAGCGTTCGTTTTCGGTAGGGGATTTAATTACAATCGATGTGGGGGAAAGCTCCTCCTTAGCCGCCTCACAAAATTCTGTGAGAAATCGACAGTCTCAAGTTGAAAATGCAGTGAAGCAGTTTCTGTTTGCCAACAGCAAAATGGGAACACACAACGGTGGTCTTCCTGGGACTGAAATCGAATCGAAAAGTAGTAATAAGGGAGGTGGGTCTATTGCTAATACTCAAAATTTGAAGGGTCGAGTTAGTGTCGTAGTAATTGATGTATTACCGAATGGAGTCCTTGTTTTAGAGGGAGCTCGCATGGTAACCTTCTCCGGTGAAAGCTATTATGCCGTTTTAAAAGGTATGGTGAGGCAAGAGGATATAGGTGCTGGCTTTAGAGAAGGTTTGAGGTATCGAAATATTGTTTCCTCTCAATACATCGCAGACGCTCAAATAGAATTTGTTTCAAAAGGTAGTTTAAATGATGCACAGAAAGAGAGTTGGTATCAAAAAATAGCTTCAGTAATAAATCCTTTCTAGTTTAATGAATCTAACAACATTACAAAACTTCATATTTGGATGCTTTTTCTTTCTCGCATCCCTTTCAGTTTATGGTGCTCGGATTAAAGACTTAACGGATGTACGAGGCAGTCGAAGCAATCAACTTTATGGATATGGTATAGTCACGGGTTTAGCTGGACAGGGAGACTCTCGAATTGAATACACAGAGTTAGGAATTTTGAATGCACTTGAGACTTTGGGTATACGTGCTGACAAGGCCGATAAGTCTAGAAATATTGCCGCTGTTATGGTCACAGCAGATATAGGTCCTTTCGCGAAGGAGGGATCCCGAATGGATGTCACGGTATCTTCGATTGGAAACGCGGATTCCCTGCAGGGGGGGATTTTGCTACAAACTCCATTATATGGCGCAGATGGTAAAGTTTACACCGTGGCACAGGGAGCAGTTTCTATTGGTGGTTTATCCGCTGGGGGAGGGGGAGGTGCTAATGTGCAGGTGAACCATCCAACTGTTGGAATTGTGAGTAATGGTGGATCGGTAGAAAGAGAGATCGAGAGCAATATTCTGAGCAGTGGTAACGAAATTGAACTCATTTTGAGATCCCCAGATTCATTGACTGCAGTCAAAATCGCCGATGCGATTAACAAATTTTACCTCGGTACTTCAATAGCAATTGATGCCGGAGTCGTGAATATTCAGGTTCCTGTTGATTTTCGCGGTCAGACAACCAATTTTTTAGCAGTCATTGGTGGAATTGATGTTAAACCCGATGTACCTGCTCGAGTTATTATAAATGAACGCACTGGAACTATTGTGGCGACCGAAAGTGTCAGAATTTCTCCAGTGGCCGTTAGTAGTAGCAATGTTACAATTTTCCTTAATCCAACTACCGGTGTGAGTCAGCCTTTGCCTTTTTCGCAAGGTGCAACTACAATTCTCCAAGGTGAGAACGCTGATTTGATTGAAGAGGTTGGTCGGTTCGAGTCACTTGACGAATTAGATCCCCCGGGTGCATCCACTGTAAATGAACTCGCCTCTGCATTAAATAAACTGGGATTAACTACTCGTGAAATGACATCCATTTTACAATCCATTAAAAATGCTGGAGCACTCCAAGCCGAACTCATCATAAACTAATTATGGAAACGCAAGACTTAGGCAATCAGTATGTTGGAATGGATTCATCCATGCTGATGGAGATGGCCCATTCTAAGAATACTACACACAACCAAAAGGTCGCAGCTGTTAGTGATCAATTTGAGTCAGTATTAGTTAAGCAGTTTTTGAAAGAGGCCCTAAAACCAATGTTTAAAGGTGTTGTATTCTTAGAATGGGCCATCTCCATCAGCATGGATGAATCCATTCCAACATA
>DMRV01000410.1 GCA_003456455.1 Flavobacteriales bacterium | reverse complement strand
ACAAACACATCTACATTCCCTTTTAGTTTGCCTGTGTATGAGAGTATAAACATGCCATTACTTGGGTTCGGATGAATAACCAATCCTTCAAGACCTTGTGCATCTGTTACACCGGTGCATAAATCAACAGTAATGGTAATCTGGTCTGAACCAGGGCAATCAGGCTCATCAAAATATTCGTACGTAATGATGTGCTCTCCTACTCCAGCCGCAGCTGGATCAAAAACACTGCCTGTAATACCAGGACCAGAAACCGTTCCTCCCAACGGACTTACTGCCAATTGAAGTGGTGACGCATTATTACACAACGTGGTATTTGGCGTTCCAAAGTTTACTGATGGTGTTTCATAAACCGTTATCAGCACTTCATCCGTATCGGCACAACCTCCACTTCCTGTAACAGTTACTTGGTACGTGGTTGTAACTCCTGGAGTAACTGTAACCGTTGCACCAGTTCCAGCACTGTTATTCCAAACATAGCCTACTCCACCTGTAGCTGTAAGGTCTATGGGTTCACCTTTACAGACAACCGCATCTGCACCAGCATCAGCCGTAACAATCTCATCAGAAATAACTACTGTGTACATGTCTTCACAGCCTTGTTGGTCTATTGCAGTTACTATGTACTCACCAGCTTCTACCCCAGAAAGCGTTGCACCAGTTTGCGCTGGACTTGTGTTCCACGAATAGGTTACCGTACCTACGTTTCCTGTAGACGTAACAATGGCGCCACCATTACCAACGCCTCCACAGGCATCAGTAGACGACACTAGCTCTAATACTAAACCGCAGCTACCAGAACAAGAAGGTAATCCGGCCACAGACGTTATTTCCAATACACCACCATCACTATCTGCTACCTGAATAGGAAAATCGCTCGGAGCAGGAATGGTTGAACCGGTGGTAAAAGGAGTCCAGCTAGAAATCAGAATTGGACAATCCGCAGCTGCAGGAAGACAAGCAATAGCGATAAAACAATTACTACAGTCCTCCGTAATTGTTTCTTCGTTCCAAGTATAAGGACCTGTTCCTCCCGTTACGGTTAACTCCCCGTTAGCTTCTTCGCACACACTAAGTGTGGCGCAACTGCTAACCACGACAGTAGTGGTTGCTGTGTAGCCACAACTAAGGTCAAAAGAAAGTGTATGAGAACCAACTCCAGCTGTAGCTGGATTAAACGTGCCAGTAGTGGCATTGGTAATTCCTGTTCCAGACCACGTGCCAGATACTACATTAGAACAACTTACTCCTAATGCACCCGTAGCGGTTAAGTCAAAAGCTGCATCATCAACACACGCAACTTGTGGAGCAGGAACATCCGCATAACAGCATTGCGAACTGGCTATAATGCTTACATCATCAATAAAGTAATAAGCGTAAGGGTTTGTAAGATTGAAAGGAAGGTTAGCAATGTTGGTATTGGCGTTATTAAAGAAGTTTCCAATGGTAAAGTATTGCTCACCGCCTGTAGCCACATAATTCCACTCTAATCGTACCCAATTGTCAGATGCATCTGTTATGGGTGCACAATCGTAATTAAGCTGAGGTGTTACGTTAATCAATGAGCTTGACGTTCCCGGACATGGATCTCGTAAGTATTCCGAGTTGGTGAAATAAATACCCATGTTGTCGGTAGCAAAAGAGGAGTTATCTCCCAAGCTTACATACATACTTACACAATAAGCAGTACCTGCTTGTAATGGAGAAGTAGTACGTCCTTGAATGTATTCTCTGTAATCACTCAACGCTTCGTGCGTTATAATACCAGCATGGCGCGTACCCGTTCTAGAATACTGAAAACCCAAAACAGCACTCGGCATATTTGTGGGAGTTGGATTACCAAATAATGTATTACAGGCAGAAAAGAGGTCTGGAGATGAACAGCTGTCTCCTAGTGCATTATTGCTGGCGTTGCTCCAACTTCCATTCAAGTCGGTAAAGAAGCCCTCGCCACCAAAGTTGCCACAGTTACTAGCTGTTTGTTCAAAACTAGGATTGACAACAAGGTTTTGGGCTGATGCGAAAACGCTCATCAGCATAAAGAGTACTACGGTAAAGTTCTTTTTCATAGTTGGGGTTGGTTAATTTCCAGTTAATGTAAAAAATTGAGCGATGGATGTTTGGAAGTCGAACGTCTAGGTTTAATAAAACCAACCCGTTTAACTCTTCTCGGGAAATCGGTAGAGGGAGTAGAATAAAACCCGTGAAAAACACATACAAAAAGCCCCATCCCGAAAATTCGGAATGGGGCTTTCAAAAAGATTTTCTCGACTTAGTTAGAAGCTAAATAATTAGCAACACCATCATGAGTTGCCGTCATGCCTTCAGAACCTTTTACCCAGTTTGCAGGACAAACCTCACCATTCTCCTCAAAGAAAGTCAAGGCGTCAACCATTCTCAATGCTTCGTCAACGTTTCTTCCTAATGGAAGGTCGTTTACCAATGCATGACGCACTGTTCCTTCCTTGTCAATAAGGAAAAGACCACGGTAAGCAATCATTGGTCCGGTAGCCATTAAGTTACCTTCTTCATCCATATCGTAGTCTCCGAAAAGAACTCCGTAGTTCGCAGAAATACACTTAGAAGTATCCGCAACAATTGGGTATTTAACACCTTTAATTCCACCAGCTGCTTTGTCCATTTGCAACCATCCCCAGTGAGACTCTTCTGTATCTGTAGAGCATGCAACAACAGCTGTATTTCTATCTTCAAACTCAGCTAATTTCTCTTGAAATGCATGCAATTCTGATGGGCATACAAATGTGAAATCCTTTGGGTAAAAGAAGAAAACAACGTTCTTCTTACCGATGTACTGATCTAGAGAGAAATCTGATTCAACAACTCCTCCATTTACTACTGCAGCCACCTTAAAAGATGGGGCTTTTTGTCCTACTAAAGTTGACATTATATACTTATGATTTAAGTTAAAATTCTATTCGACTGCAAAAGTAACAGATAGCTTTAAAGGATGTTCTAAACGTAAAGACTTAATCTTCACAAAACATGAACAAATAGAATTCGAAAAGCTAGTACTGTACTACACCGCAATAAACGCGAGTACGAATCCAGAAACAATGGCCAACAACTTGGTGATGTTGAAAGCGTGCCCTTTATCAGATTCAAATATGATGGTGGTTGCAATGTGTAGAAAGACACCAACCAGAATTGCCTGAACAATTCCGTTGAACGCTCCTACTTCAATTATTTGCCCTTCCATAAAGTGAGAGATAATGCCACCAAGTGGTGCCATAGCTGCAAAGCCAAACATGGCCAATGCACCTTGCATAAACGTAAACCCTGCACCACGCATCACGCTTCCTAAAATGAATGCAACCGGAATCTTGTGAATAATTACACCTGCCAGTAAAGAATGATGCTCATGTGCATGCTCACCTCCAAACGGAAGTCCTTCAAGCAACGCGTGTAAACCTAAACCGATAAACAGCGCTAACGGTAACTGTTTTCCGTGTAAAGCGTGGGCATGTCCATGCTCCATTCCTTTAGATAATACCTCTAGCATTATCTGAACCATAAAACCAGCCAAAACCCAAATACCCGCTTGGTGTCCAACTGCTTCATACGATTCTGGCAATACATGAAAGAAGCACAACCCCAGCATAAAAGCACCACTAAAGGCTAGAATCAACTTCATTTTAGAGGCGCTTATTTTGATAGCCCAGGCCATCACACCTCCTAAAAATGCACCAACTAGAAGTATCAGTAATTCCATTAAGCCGCTTTCTTTTTTGCTATCAAAATCAACCTATCCGATGTTTCCGCATCAAACGGATTCAATCCGTAATCTCCAAAAGTATCTACCAGTTCTACACCAGCAGCATCCAAGTAACCTTTAAAATCAGAAAACTCGAGCGCATCAACCTGTTCTTCAAAATCAAGTTCAACGTCTCCATCAATTACATGAATGCGCTTAATAATAACGCCTTCCTCCACAGCCCGTGTAATCTCGAATTTAATAGTGTCGATGGTCTTTTCTTCATACCCTACCAAATTGGCTTTCACCTTGGTTGCATTCATAAAGTCAAGCACAAACAAACCTCCGCTTTTCAATGAGTCTGCTACGGAAGAAATGGTCTTTTGGTCGTCTTCCTTGTTGTGGAAATAACCGAAACTCGTAAAAAGGTTGACGACTAAATCGAAATGCTCGTTCCAATACAACGACCGCATATCGTGTTCAAAAAACGCCAATCCATCACGTTCACTCAGCTTGGCTTCAGCAATACTTTCCTCAGAAAGGTCAACGCCAATTACGTCAAATCCTTTATTTCTGAGATGTAATGAATGGCGGCCTTTACCGCACGCTAAATCCAACGCACTTGCGCCATGCGGCAAATCGAGATGAGAAACCAAGGCATCTACAAATGCCTCAGCTTCTTGCAAATCCCTATTCTTATAAAGTGTGTGGTAATACGGTGAGTTAAACCAAGTAGCGAACCAATCTTGCACGAGCATAATTTAAGCGCGCAAATTTATCCATTTGGATTGTTACGAGCGTATTCTTTTCAGTTCATCATTTTCTGAACAGAAAAAGCTACAAATCCCTTTTAGACGATTACCATTTATGGTAATCCCAAACCCTAAATCAAATGCAACCGAACTATTTAATCTCAGTAACCAAATCCTCTTTGCTTTTTCTCACCTTTTTCAGGTTTACAAGCCAATCCTTTTCAGCATCTCTGTAACCTAGTGTAAGTAAAACGCAGCTTCTCAAGCCCTTTTCTTTTAAGCTTAATATTTCGTCCACGGCTTTCGGGTCAAAACCCTCTATTGGCGTGCTGTCAACCCCTTGAAATGCAGCAGCGGTCATAGCTTGCGAAAAAGCGATGTAAGCTTGCTTAGCCGCATGATTGAAATTCACTTCAGCATCTTGCTGAGGATACATGCCAAGTAACATTTGGCGATAATTCTCCCAGCCTTCATTTTTGAAGCCTCTAATCTCATTGGTCAAATCAAACTGCTTGTTAATCCGGTCCGCTGTATACGTATCCCAAGCGGCAAATACCAATAAATGAGAACAATCGGTAATCACAGACTGATTCCATGCTTTCGGCTTAATTTTCTCTTTTACCTCCTGATTGGTAATTACAAAAACCTCAAATGGCTGTAAACCGCTGGATGTTGGAGCAAGCGAAATAGCCTCAATAATGTTGTCAATTTTATCTTGAGAGACCTTTTGGCCGTTCATAGCCTTTGCGGCATAACGCCAGTTTAGTTTATCTAGTAACTCCATGTTTATGTTGTGTGCTGCGTGTACTTGTCTGATTTAGATTTCACCTGTGGAAACAGGGCAACTTCTTCAAACGCAGAAAAGACATAAGTGTTTAAAGATTAATCAATCAAAGAAACACCATTGGCATCCGTAGTCAACACCTCGCTCATGTAATCAAAGAAGGGGCGGGTAGCTTCAAAGTATTTCAAAACCTCTTTGGTAAAGCCCGGAGACTGCACCTCCTTATCCGTAAAGTGTTTAGAAACCACAAAAGACTTGTAGCGCAAAAGGTCAATATCTGGATGGTCCTTAGGGAAATCTCTAGGCGCAGACTTTAACTGCTGACCTTGTAATTCTCCAAAGTGCTTTTTGAAACTAGCCGAATTAATAATCTTCCGTAGTGGAGCTGCATCAAGGTCAATTTCCTCTCTAATGCGTTGAAGGTCTTCTTTGTTTGGCTGCCAAAACCCACCACCAACCATAGAGTTGCCGCCTGGTTGTAAATGAAAATAGTAACCACCTCTTAAAGCCTTGGTTGCACGGGCAAAACCACCAGAGAAACTGTTTTTATAAGGCGCCTT
>DMRV01000314.1 GCA_003456455.1 Flavobacteriales bacterium | reverse complement strand
CACGACATCGTAAAAACCATCCGCTGGATAGTCCTGAACCGGTGGTTGCTGCAAGCTCGACTGCTGACTATTGTCAAAATCCCAATTCCATTGTGCCACCAATCCTGTGGCAACCGTACTCTGGTCAGTGAACACTGCCGAATCGGATTCACAAATGTTATTGAAACTAAATAAGGGCTCAGGAATGGGGTGAATATAAACATCCAGTAAAGCCGTGTCTTGACACCCCTGCTGCGTCTCTACAACCAAGGTGATTGTCTCCATACCGTGATTAGTAAACACGTTGGATGTCAGCGTGTTGTAGGAGTAGACCGTCCCGTCTGTCAATATCCAATCGGAGACCACCAACAGACCAGGGGCAGGTACTGAACTCAAGTCATTGATCACAAGGGTATTTTCTGCACAAATGTTGTCCGTCTCAAATTCGGCAGAGGGCTTGGGATAGACCTCCATCTGAAAGGTCGTGTCGACCACACAGCCAAGGTCACTAATCAGTCGCAGGCTGATGTTCTTAATGCCATAAGTACTGAAAACATGCTGTGGCTCAACATCGGTATAAATAACACCATCTATATCCCATATAGTCGAATCTAAAACGCCTCCAGGCACTGAACTGTTGTTTCCGGGTGTGAAAAGCACCTCCTGACACACATCCGAAATCGCTAAGTCGTATACGGGAAGAGGGTTTACAGCCACTGTTTGAGTTATAGAATCTAGGCAGCTGTTATTGGTGGTTACCAGCAGTTGCACATCGTAGGTCCCAGCAATAGCATAGGTATACTGACCGTCAGGTGTATTTATGGATGCTCCATCTCCCAAGTTGTAAGACCAGGTGGTGATGGCATCATTTGAAAGCAAATCAACCGTACTCTGATCGGTCAATGTCATCTCATCCTCATTACATTGCTGAAGGTTGGCATCAAAATCGGCAACAGGCAGCGGATGTACCAAGGCATCATCTAAGGTAACTTCGGACTGACACCCCACGCTGTTTGTCACAGTCAATGTGGCACCATACGCACCAAAAACGGGAAATGTCATCAGTGGGGACTGCTGAATGGTTGTTTGATTATCGGTGAAATCCCATGACCACTGCGTGATGGAATAAGCCCCATTGTCCAAAGACTGATCTGTGAACTGGATTGGTAGGGGGAAGCAAACACTATCAAAAAGGAAATCGGCTATTGGGTTTGGGTAAACCTCAATGGTTTCTGTTAAGGTGGCAACACAACCATTCGAACCAGTAACTATAAGCGTCACATCATAAAATCCAAACTGGGTATAAGTATAACCGGGATCTGGCAGAGCGGAAATTCCATTATTATCACCAAATTCCCATTGCCATGATATCACATCTGGTTGTAACAAATGTTCGAAAGAAGTGGAATTGCCTTCACAGACCGTGGTAAAACTGAAATTACTCGAAGGTAGTTCCAATACAGTCAGATCAACCACATTTGAATAATCTGTCTGACATGCATTGGAGACCTCGGCCCTAAAAAATGCATTCACAATAGCTCCGGCATATGTGTATGTGGTGGTGGTTGCACCTGGAATATCAGTCCATGGAGGAGCCCCTGATGAGGACGTTTGCCATTGAATATCCCCCACGGCACCAGGAATAGTCAAGCTCGCATCGTCTCCAACGCATACTACAGCAGGTTGGATGGAAGCAATTCCCACAGAGAGTGGTGGTTCGAGATTAACCGTTACGGTGTTAGTTGCAGTAAGGGCACCACAAATATCACGTGGGTCGGTTACAGTAACCGTATAAGATGTGTTCTCAATAGGGCAAACATTCACCGTCTGACCATTTCCGGCCCCGTTAGACCAACTATATGTCAAATTGTTTCCACAAGACCCCGTAGTTACAGCAGACAAGTCCGTGCATTCGCCAATACACACGCTTGCTGGGCTTGCGCTAGGTGTAACCGCTAACGCTACATTACCAGGAACTGTTACTGTGTATGTTGCCGTTAATGGTCCGTTAGCTTCTCGCGCTCTCCATTTCAGAATCGTTCCGGGACAATACTGACTTATATCGATGTTCAACTGATTGTAAGCCATTGGCCCAGTATTGGGCTTGCATATCTGATTGGTGTTGTACTGAAAATTGTTGGTAAAGTTCTGCGATGCACAAACCAGTTCTAGTCTTGTGGTATAACAACAGGCCCAAGCGGTATTACTTGTGATATTGATTTGCAATGTATTGCCAACTATCTGAGAACTATTGACGGTCAATGCTGCGTAAGGCGAACAGGCGCGCAAGTCACTATTCAAGACAATTCCTAAGATAAAAGAGAGAAAAAGTGTGCGAAACATAATATGGGATGTGTCCTTAAGCCATTGTATCTTTGCGGTAAACGAACCGTTAATCCATCAGTTGCCAAAAATATACAAAACACTCATGTTAGCGTGTATTGCTCTAGGTGGAATCAAGGCTTCGATTGCATTTGAACGAAATGCAGGGCAGGTACATGATGCTATCGGTAATAGCAGAGTTGATGTTCTGTTCACCCGCGCGTTCAACGGCTATTCGGTATTGTTGCGTGAAGATGGCTTTTCTTACCAGTATAGTACTGTTTCTGAGCATGCAGAAACAGTACTTGAAGGAGACTTTAAATTCGATTATCATCGAATTGACATTGACTTTGTAAATCAGAGCGAAAGTTTCTCAGTCCGAACACCTAGCCCAACTCACAAAAACACTTACTATCTCGAAAACGGCCGGAAGCATATTGCAGCGGTTTTCAATGAGGTGGTTTACGAAAACGTTTTTGACGGTGTTGACATTCAATTCTTAATTCAGGGAGACTCATTTAAGTACAATATTATATGCAGGGATGAGAAGGCGCTAGAAGACTTTCGACTGCGCTTCGATGGAAGTGTCTCTCCGATTACGCTGTCTCAATCGGGCGCAATTATTTTAGAAACCCTCAATGGAAAGGTGGAAGAGCGAGTACCATTAAGTTTTTTTGAAATAGCTGATAAATTTCATGAAACAAATGTGAAACCAGCGATATCGGATTCTGGCAATGAAGTTTCTTTTAATCTAAAAGACGAATGGCCAGTTGGAGCCAAGCTAATCATCGACCCGCTTCCCTATCGACTATGGTCTACGTACCTAGGGGGTCAGGAGGTTGATGAGTTGCATCGTGTAGATGCTGACAGTAATGGAGACATCTATGTCAGCGGGTTTACAGGCAGCCTAAATAACATTGCAACTTCTGGAGCCTATCAAGGAAGCCTTGTTGGTTTCCAGAATTCTTTCTTAGCTAAGTATGATTCTGATGGAAATAAGATTTGGGGCACCTACTTTGGCGGAACTGCAGCTGATCGCTGCTATGCATTGCGCTTAGATGAATCTAGAGGATGCTTGTATATAGGTGGAAGCACCCTAAGTAATGGTCTTGGGACTATCGGAGTGCACCAACCTATACTTGCAAGCACCGATGATGCATTCTTAGCAAAGTTTAATTTGGAAGGTCAATTACAGTGGTGCACGTACTACGGAGGAGAAGAGCATGATTTCATTGCAGATATTGATTTGGACTCCTTAGGTAATCCGGTGGTTACAGGACATACTCGAAGCACGACAGGCATTGCTAACGATTTTACTGCGCTTCCTGGATTCGAAAACGCATTTATAGCCAAGTTTTCGACAGGTGGGCTTCGAATTTGGGGCACCTACTTTGGAGGGTGGTTCGATGAAGGGTGGGGTGTCGTGGTAGACGAAAATGATGATATTTATGTATGTGGTGTTACTTCAAGTACAGACGGCATCAGCACTATAGGTGCTCACCAGACTCAAAACGGTGGCGGACTTGATGCTTTTATAGTCAAATACTCTACTTGGGGAGAGAAGTTGTGGGGAACATACCTCGGAGGAACGGGCGGTGAAAGTGCAAATGATTTAGTGCTTCGGCCTGACGGATCGGTTGTTATTGTCGGAGATACGGAAAGCTTTAGCGGCATAGCCACATCTGGAGCTTTCCAATCACAGCCTGGTAGTACTGAAGATGGTTTTATATCACTTTTTGCTCCTGACGGTACTCTTAGCTGGAGCACTTATGTCGGGGGCGAAGGCGTTGAATACCTTCATGGCATAACCTTGAATGCAAGCGGTAATCTACTTCTCACAGGGCAGTCGGAGAGTTTGAACAATATAGCCTCTGTCTCAGCATTCCAGCCACAACCAGCAGGAGGATATGATGCGATTCTACTGTCATACGACTCAACGGGCCAATTCCTCTGGGGAACCTATTTGGGTGGTCAATCGCTAGATATCTCCTATGATGTTACAGTTGATGAACTAACAGGTCACGCAGTAATAGGAGGAACTACCCGTAGCCAGTCGGGAGTCGTTTCTAGCAACGCACCGCAACAAAGTTATTCGGGAGGGTTGAGCGATAGCTTCTTAGCCAGAGTTTGCGCTCCTATTCGGACAGAAATTGAATCAATGGATGGAACGCAACTTTGCGGTGATGGCGAACTTCAATTTGCGCTTCTGCCAGAACCTGCTTCTGCTACGTGGCAGAATGGCGATGACAACCTATTCCTCAACCTAGGAAGTGAAACGGAAAGTCCACAGATTGTTTATGCAGATTTGGTGGATACAACGGGTTGCCCAGGCTCTTCGGACACGCTGGAAGTTTCTTTCTTTCCAGCATTTGATGATGATATCGAGATCAGTGTTTCCCCAAGTGGTTCGAGCTGCTTGGGAACATCATACATTTTGTCGGTTGCGCCTCAATTTGAGGATTTACTTTGGTGGGATGAAACCACAAACATCTCAGCGGAGTTTACACCTTTAGACACATTGCCATATCCCTTATACGTGACCGCTTTTGACAACAATGGTTGTGCTGTGGTAGATTCTATCACCGTTCAGGCGCAACTATGCGTTGGTATTACCGAAGTGGCTGAACCCATTTCATGGAAGCTATTCCCAAACCCAAGTGGCGCAACAGCTATACTGGCTAACGAAGGAAAAGATTATGGTCCAGTTAGATTAGATATAATTTCTATTGACGGCAGGCTTGTCGACCAAAAGACTCTTTCTGTGGGTGAAAAATTCACCCTGTCTGTGCCTTCTGGGATGTATCGAATCAGAATAACTCAAGACAATGGAAAAACACATCATTTTGGACATGTCGTTCGATAGAAGCGGTGGTTTTTCTGCGTTGCGCGAAAGATAATCTCGTATTCTTAGTCTCAGATTGAAATACCACTGCATGATAACACGCATTATTTTACTTTTTATTGGATTGACTTTTCTCATCCAAAACGCCTTTTCTCAAAACATTCGAGGCTCAAAAGCAGACGAGATAATCTCAGGAAGCGAGTTTGTCCGTTTGGGCGAAAAATCTGCAACTCCAGAATTCATCAGTTTACGAAAGGCAAGTGAGTTCCCAGCTTCTAAGTTCCCCATTTGGGCTAAAAAAGCATTCGAACTGAACGAGAGTATTGGCTTTGTAAAGCTTCGCGAAGAAGTAGACAACCTCGGAATGCAGCATATCCGTTACCAAATAAGCAACAACGGAATTCTTGTTTATGGAGCCTTCGTTTACACCCACGGCCGCAACGATATGGTTTCTTCCATCAACGGGAAGATGCCAACTCAGATTGATCTCAAACAAGCTTCATTATCGGAGGCAAATGCACTGGCCAGTGCCAAGCAACACATTGGCGCAGCTTCCTACAAATGGGAACTACCGTGCGAAGAAGAACACCTGAAATGGGAAACAGAAGACCCAACGGCAACCTATTTTCCTAACGGAGAATTGGTGTACATCAACCCAAGTTTCGATTTCAAGCAGACGGATAAGTTCCGATTAGCTTACAAGTTTGACATCTACGCCCACAAACCTGTTGGGCGGTATGAGGTTTTCGTTGATGCAGAAACAGGAGAAGTCCTTTTTCAGAATGATCGAATTTGTTCTGCAGATGCAGTTGGAACAGCTCAAACAGGTTACAGCGGAACGAAAACCATTGTTACAGATAGTAACAATGGCGGATTCAGACTTCGCGAAGCAGGAAGGGGAAATGGCGTACGAACCTTCGACATGAATGAAGGAACCAACTATGGTAATTCGGTGGATTTCACAGACAACGATAACAACTGGAATAACGCAAATGCCAATCTAGATCAATACGCAACAGACGCGCATTGGGGTGCTGAAATGACCTATGATTATTTCCTAAACGAACACGGTCGGCAAAGTATTGACAACAATAACATGCAGATTAACAGCTATATCCACTATGATGTTGATTACTTCAATGCCTTTTGGGACGGGCAGCGCATGACTTATGGAGATGGAAATGGCAATCCGCTTACAGCATTAGATATCTGCGGTCATGAAATGACTCATGGAGTAACCGAGAACAGCGCTGGTCTTATTTATCAGGATGAATATGGTGCACTCAACGAATCG
This sequence comes from Flavobacteriales bacterium, assembly GCA_003456455.1. Lineage (GTDB taxonomy): Bacteria > Bacteroidota > Bacteroidia > UBA10329 > UBA10329 > UBA10329. Next base: position 13,400 of record DMRV01000314.1, on the reverse strand, counting down.
TTTTCAGACATTTTTGGCGCTGCGGTTGAATGGTTGCAAAACCCAACCTCAGGCGATTGGCTGATGGGCGAAGACGTTGGAACGCTGCGCTCCATGAATAACCCGAATGCTTATGGAGACCCAGACACGTACAACGGAACCAATTTTTATGTTGGACCCAATGATAACGGTGGTGTACACATCAACAGTGGCGTGCAGAACAAGTGGTTTGTGATTCTCACCGATGGTGAAAGTGGCACAAATGATTTAGGAGATGCATACAACGTTACGGGAATTGGCATTCAGGATGCTGAGGCAATTGCTTATAGAAACCTCACGGTTTACCTCGGTCAAACTTCGGAATATGCTGATGCTCGTTTCTACGCAATTCAATCGGCAATTGACCTTTTTGGCGGATGTTCTCCTCAAGTAATTGCAACCACAGATGCGTGGTACGCAGTTGGGGTTGGCGATGAGTTTGACCCAACGGTTATTGGTGATTTTTCGGCTTCTATTACGGCAAACTGTGAAGCTCCTGCATCGGTTTCTTTCTCTAATCTGAGTACGAACGGTTCATCATTTGAGTGGGATTTTGGCGATGGTAGTACCAGTACAGATGTAAATCCAACGCATACGTATTCATCGCTTGGAGATTATACTGTCACCCTTTTGGTAGATGGAGATAACTGTGGAACGGCTTCTGAAGTTAGACCGAATTACGTGAGCTTAGACGAGAATAATCCTTGTGTTGCCGTTATGCCATCCAACGGTAACCAAACGCTTACGTGGTGTACGGGAACGCTTTACGATGACGGTGGACCATCAGGTAATTATTTAGATAATGGCGAAGTTGTCACAACCATTTCTCCAACAGGAGCAACATCGGTTACGCTCAACTTTAGTTCTTTTTCTTTTGAAGAAGGCTTCGATTACATCTATATCTACGATGGCCCAACTACCAACAGTCCGCTTATTGGACAGTTTGATGGAAACGGATTACCGCAAGGAGGAACAATTGCTTCGTCTGGAGGCTCCATTACCATCAGACAATCTTCAGATGTTTATTTGAGCGAATCTGGTTTCGCGCTGACTTGGGAATGCGTTCAGCCAAATTCACCACCAACCGCCAACTTTGCTGCTTCTGCATTGATTTCTTGTGATGGAGAAGTTAGCTTCTCTGATCAATCCATTAACGGAGCTACTATCTGGTTGTGGGATTTTGGTGATGGCAACACATCAACGGATCAAAATCCATCTCATACGTATCAAAGTGAAGGTACATTTAGCGTTTCGCTAACTGCCACCAACAACTTTGGTAGTGATGCTGTTTCGCAGAACAATTACATCACTGTTGACCGCCCTGATGGACCATCAGCTTCCGGAAACTTCCGTTGTGATGAGGGTGTATTGAGCTTAACGGCAAATGGAAACGGAACGCTTTCTTGGTTCGACCAAGCTTCGGGCGGTGCACAAGTAGGAAGTGGCGCTAGTTTCAGTACACCGTCACTCAGTTCTACAACCACTTATTACGTAGAAAATGAGGTGCTGCCAACCGCATATAATGTCGGCCCATCAGACAACACCTTTGGCGGTGGTGGAAATTTTGAAGGAGACCAACATTTGTTGTTTGATGCGTTTGAAGCATTCACATTAAAGACTGTGAAAGTTTATGCCGAGGGAGGAGGAAACAGAACAATTGAGCTGCGCGATAATACGGGAACAGTTTTGCAATCTCTGACAGTAAATGTTGCGAGCGGAGAACAAGTTGTGAATTTGAATTTTAGCGTTCAGCCTGGAAATAATTACCAGCTAGGGACAAGTGGCGTTCCAAACCTGTATCGAAATAACGAAAGCCCTGCATATCCATATCAAATTGCCAATGTTGTTTCCATCGAAAACAGTAGTGCAGGGACAGATTACTACTATCATTTCTACGATTGGGAGATTGAAACACCGGGCTGTACTTCAGAAAGAACGGCTGTTACTGCTGAGATTGCTGCTGCACCGGCAGGTCAAAATGCTTCGCGATGTGGAACGGGTTCTGTTGCTCTTGGTGCAGCAGGTTCGGGTGATTTCAACTGGTACGATGCAGCTGCAGGTGGAAATCAAGTCAACACTGGAGCAACTTTCAATACGCCATCTGTAAGCACCACAACATCCTATTTCGTGGAAAGCGAAATTCAGCCAGCACCAGTTTTTGGTGGACCAGCAACCAACAATTTTGGAACGGGAAGTGAGTTCAATAACGTTCAGAGTTTGTTGTTTGATTGTTACGAGCAGGCGACACTTGTTTCCGTAAAAGTCTATGCATTTGGCGCTGCAAACAGAACTGTTGAGCTACGGGATAACAATGGAGGGGTTCTTCAGAGCGCAACGGTAAATATTCCGGATGGTGAAAGCAGAATTACGCTCAACTTTGATTTGCCGACAGGTACTGATTTACAGCTGGGAACTGCTGCTGCTCCAGCATTGTACAGAAACAATTCGGGTCCCAGTTATCCGTACAATGTTTCGGATGTATTGTCTATTACATCAAGTTCCGCTGGAGAAGATTACTACTATTTCTTCTACGATTGGGAAGTGCAAAAAGAAGGTTGCATTACAGCTAGAACTGAGGTTGTTGCAACGGTAAGCCCGAACCCAACAGTTTCGATTTCAGGTGGTACAACTATCTGCGAAGGTGAATCCACTCAGATTACAAGTTCCGCTACAGATGCAGACTCGTACCTATGGTCGAATGGTGCTGCAACATCTGACATTTCTGTTAGTCCAACGCAACAAACTACCTATTCAGTGACGGTGAGCAATGTTTGCGGTGATGCAACCGATGACATCACAATTGATGTAAATGCAACACCTACTCTAAGTATTTCAGGAAACACGTCTGTTTGCGAAGCCGAATCTGTTCAGTTAACGTCTAGCGCAACAGATGCCGATTCATATCTATGGTCTACAACGGAGACAACGGCCGACATTTCCGTTTCTCCAATCCAACAAACTACTTATTCGCTGACCGTGAGCAATGTCTGTGGCGATGCGACTGACCAAATTACGATTGCTGTAGACCCAGCGCCTGCGATTACTGCTTCGGCTGATGAAGAAATTTGTGAGGGAGAATCTATCGAGTTGGCTTCGTCAGGAATCGGAACAATTACCTGGCAGCCGAATGGCGAGACCACCGAAAACATTACTGTTAATCCAGAAACCACGACCGTTTATTCCGTTAGCGCAACCAACAATTGCGGAACCGTTTCAGAAGAGATTGAAGTTACCGTAAATCAACTTCCACTAGCCGATGCTGGAAGCGATGTTGAAATTTGTGTTGGAGAATCAGCCACGCTAACCGCTAGTGGTGGAGAGGATTATTCTTGGAATACAGGAGCAGCAGGTGTGTCAGTTGATGTGGAGCCTAGTGAAACTACTTCGTACCAAGTTGAAGTGACTGATGTTAACGGTTGCTCTGATGTTGATGAAGTGGAAGTGGTTGTAAATCCCCTTCCCGCCATAAACGCGGGTAACGATTTAGCAATTTGTACGGGTGAATCGGTCAACCTAACCGCAACCGGAGGCATTGATTATTCTTGGGGTTCAGGAGAAATAGCGGCTACAATTTCCGCTGGGCCAACAGAAACCACAACCTATCAAGTAGAAGGAACTGATGCAAACGGATGTACTAATTCTGACGAGGTAGAAGTTGTAGTTAACTCAATCCCCGCCCAGCCGACCACCACGTTAAATGGGGCCGATTTGGAAGCAAGTGTTGGTTCGAGCTATCAGTGGTATTTGAATGGAGCGCCAATTGAGGGCGAGACTGAACAGACGTTTTCTCCGACCGAGGGAGGGGATTATGTGGTGGAGGTTTTTGATGCAAATGGTTGTTCTTCGATTTCCGAACCTTACAATTGGATTACGGTCGGAATTGGGGAGCTTGAGTTTGATTTGAACGTCTACCCAAACCCTTTCAGCACTCAACTTGTGGTTGTCTCAGAGTCAGCAATCCAAGTAGTGGAGGTGCTCGATGTAAGTGGCAGAATGGTGTTCCGGTTTAAACCGAATACCAGTAGAGTTGAGTTTGATACAGAAGGCTGGGCAAATGGCGTTTACTTCCTGCAAGGCGAAACTAATCAAGGTGTGTTTGTGGAGAAGGTGGTTAAAGCGGATTAAGGATACTGTTGGGATTGGTTTACCCCAACTTGAAAAGGGTTTGAGCCAAAAAGAAAAACGGACACTCCCCTAATAATTGGCAGTATCCAGTTGGATGGAGCCGGAGGGAGAGATATCGAACTTTTGGAGAGTGATTTCAACCTCTGTTTCCGCTATTTCTTAATTGCCACATAAGTTATTTTGGTTCTGTCGCATTAACTGAAATATCGTCCAAAATCAGAGTTTTTGGAGAAAAATAAGGCAATGAAATCTGAATTATAAGCACGAATCCAACATTGACATTTCAAATATTTATTCAGAAAAAAGTTAATGCGACAGAACCCTTCTTGCACCAAATGCCACAACTAGCGGAACCAATAACGGGTTGGATGCCAACACAGCATCTGACCATGGAATTGGTGGTGTTTTTAAACACGCTATCGGATAATACTCTCACAAACGACCCTAAGTTCAGCGACCCATTTTTAACTGCTTTTTAGACAATGTCTGAAACCATCCGAGTTGAGCTACGGAAAAGTTGTATCCTTGAAAGCCGCAAACGGCAAATAGATTTAAAGCTCTTCTAAACTCATGATGTACCGGATTAGATTTATTATGGTAATGCTTCAGAGCCTCCTTTCTAAAAAGAGAGAGCTTTCGGATGATTTTACACTTCGTTTTTGGGCGGTTCCGTTAATCGATACGGACGTGAATTTACTTTTTACCCAAACGTATAGTCAATATATGGGGCTAGCCCGATGGAACTTGTTGTTCAATTCTGAGTTCAGATCAGCCGCACTTAAGAAAGGCTGGGTTCCAGTTACCACCAGAGAAACGATGAGTTACAAAAGGTCGGTCAAGGCGTTTGATCGTGTTGTGCTCACTACCCGGTTTGTACATTGGAATGAACGTAGGTTTTATCTCGAACACATTTTCACAGTTAAGGGAGAGGTTAAGGCTATTACTTATGTGGAAGGATTGGTCAAAGCGCCAAAAGGACACCTCAAGCCAGACGAAGCCTTCAAAGCCATGGGTATTGATAGACAATCTCCACCCCTACCAACTGGCTTACAAGGTTGGATTGACCTTGTTTATGAAGTACATCCGGATTGAAGCTATCATTCATTCGTGAATTCCTTTTGCTAGCAACTCAGCGATATAAAAGTAGGTTAGAGGTCAAGAACTACTCGTCCTTTTTTTGCTCGCGAAACGCACAAGCACATCTTGTTTTGTGCCGTTTTTTCCTCTTCTGTTAGGACCGCATCTCTATGGTCAATTTCTCCTTCCAAAACCTCTGTAACACAGGTGCCGCAGGTACCCTGCATACACGAGTAAGAGTAGTTGACGTCAATGTCATTGTATTCGAGCGCGTCTATAATAGTCTGGTCTTTTTCAATCTTCAAAACGCGTTGAGATTTATTCAAAATCACTTCAAACACCTGTGGTTCAGATAATTCTGAGCCATCTATTGAGAATACTTCCTTTTTGATGTTGGATTCGTTCCATCCCAATTCCAGAGCTTCTTGTTTTACCCATTTGTTAAACCCGCTGGGACCGCACACATAGATCAACGTATCTGCTGAAGGAGAGGCTAAAACTTTCTTCAAGTCAATTGATGACCTTCCACTTTTATCTAAATGAATCTCTACACTAGTGGAAAAAGACCAGTGCTTTAGTCCGTGCTTGAACGGTATCTCGTGTTCGGATTTTGCACAAATGTGAAACTCAAATCCCTTGTCCATTTCATTAAGTCGATGCGCCATTGACAACAGCGGAGTAATTCCAATTCCTCCAGAAATAAGAATGAACCGCTTTGCATTTTCGTAAAGCAAAAAATTGTTTCTCGGCTCAGAAATCTGCAGAACATGACCTTCTTTAACTGCTTCGTGCATTTCTCGCGAACCTCCGTTACCATTCAGTTCCAACTTTACAGCAATTCTATAAGAATTGTGCTCAAATGGAGCGTTAACCAGTGAGTAATGCCGTTTAGTTCCACTTGGTAGGGTTATCTCAATATGAGACCCAGCACTGAATTCTGGCAGGATTTGGCCATCTATGGGTTGTAATTCAAAGCTTTTTATGTCGGTAGCCACTTGTTCGATAGATGAAACTTTAACCGAAATCTCTTGCGGGTCGAGCTTTTCAAGCTTACTCAAGAATCGTTCTTTGTAATCAGAATCTGGTCTATCCAAATAACCACGCTCGGGAATATCCTGTTTATTGAATGCACCATTTGCAAGCCGCCAAGCCAGAAAATACTTGTACCATGGTACATGTGGAAGCAAATGATGGATAGCGTGATGAGATTGTCCGTAGAGTATTTTAGACAACAATTCATTTGCCTTTAATCTGTATGTAGTTTGGAATGGAAAATCATTCCATTTCATGCCTTCTGGATGTTGAATGTGAGCAAAGGAGTACGATACACACCAGATTCCTATCCTGTTTGGAATAAAGAACAGTACAAGGTATTCGTATAAGTATGGGCTAATGAACCAAGCAATCATGAACGAAATATTACCAACGAACATGAAAATTGTAGAAAACCGAGTCTTGGACGGAGCACGTTTCCAACCTTTGGTCAACAACCAAGTCAGCCAAATGAAATCTGGAAAAAACAGAATCAGATAGCCAAACGGGAAATACTTGGTGGGAACAACCACCATTGTATCATCAGGGTCCAAATTCTTGTCCCCTACGTACCTGTGATGCGAAAGATGGAGATAACGATAGATACTTGTTGTAGAGAATGGGAGCAGTATTGTTCCTGAAATAGTACCAAGTAAGTCATTCAGAAAATTGTTGGATGAAATGGCTCGGTGCGTGGCATCATGCAAGGGTGTGAATGCCGAATAAAACGCGAATATCATTACTGGATAAAGCAGCCAGAGGGAAACCCCTTGAAAGTAGAGTGCTATACTTCCCAAAACACCAACATACGCGAATAGAATGAGGGCAATTTGATGACCTGAAATCAACGGTACGTGAGACACCGAATGATACTCGGGATCATTAACCACTTGATTGACCACTTCTCGAACCTTTAGACTTTGTGCCGTAATACTCATTTCACTGAACAGTTTTTAACCACTCGTGAAACTACGAAGCCATCAAGAGATGTTTTAGACGGAAGCGTTCAATAATCTAGAGCTCACTTTGGTTTGAGTTGATTGAGCATGCCAGAAACTTCAGACAAATACGAATTGAGCCAATCAAACGTGTAGTTTTCCTCGGTAATCTGAAGCAGAAAATTCTCAGAAACCAGTCTTAGGAAGGTTTTGGCAAGCTGTTTCTGCTGTTCCATCTGCAGATATTCTGCCCAGGTTTCTTCAATTGCAGATTCGAACAATGCATGAACTTCTTCAAAACATCTTTCATAATCGGTATTACCACGCTCTATGCGAAGCTGTTTATGAAATAGGAAATCAACCTTGTATTGAAGAAACACATGAATCATTCCTGGACGGATAGACTCACAACCTTCCAGTTCGGTAGCAAGCAATTTCGCTCTTTCTAAATGGTGCGAAAGGAGTTCGCTTATGAACACGTTGAGTTCACCAAAATGGTGATAGAAAGAAGACTTGTTCTTTCCTACTTTTCTAGAAACCAGTTCCACGCTGAGGCTGGTAAAACCAGATGCGGCCACCAGTTGATAACCTACCTCAATCCAGGGTTTTGTTTTGGTCGTGCTCATTCAAAGTCTTAAGGAGGCGGTACCAATTTACGTCTTATAGTGACTACCAATCCTCCAGTTTGATAGTCGTTTATCTCAAACCGAATGCCCAGTATTCCATAGATTAAAGACAGGTTGAGTTGTAATATTCTTGGCTAGAAACAGAACTAACTCATTTCTAAACGTAAAAAGGTAAAACCTCATTATTTGTAAGGGTTTTCAATTCCGTCCATCTCAACATAAACCGTCTTTACTTGGGTATAATAATCAATAGCTTCTGTTCCATTTTCCCGTCCAATTCCTGATTGTTTATAACCGCCAAACGGCAATTCTACTGGCGTGATGTTGTACGTGTTTATCCAACACACACCCGCTTGAAGTTGATTGACAACTCGCTGACCTTTCTCTAAATCTGCGGTAAATACGCCCGCTGCTAAACCGAACTCAGTGTCATTTGCCCGTTTAATAACCTCATTTTCATCGTCAAAAGTTAATATGGACATAACAGGACCGAATATTTCCTCCTTCACAATTCTCAGGTCGTCACTAGCGCAATCGAAGATTGTAGGCTCTACGAAGGACCCTTCATTAAGCGGACTTCCGTTTTCAAACTGAACTCGGCTACCTCCGCACAAAAGCTTTGCGTCTTGCTTGCCTATCTCTATATACTCCAAGACCTTATTCATGTGTGCTTCACTTATAAGCGCACCTACATCTGTATTGACATCCATCGGGTCTCCAACCTTCATCCTTTTAGTTTTCTCTATCAGGGAATCAATGAATTTATCCTTGATGGCTGCCGCTATAAACACACGCGTTCCATTAGAACAAATCTCTCCTTGGGTGTAAAAATTGCCGAGCATAGCACCTGCCACCGCCTGTTCAATATCGGCATCTTCAAAAACAATTATTGGCGATTTACCCCCAAGTTCGAGGGTGACTTTTTTTAGTGTCTGCGCAGCTGCTGCCATCACTTTTTTTCCTGTTCCAACCTCGCCTGTTAAAGAGATTTTGGCAACATCTTTGTGCGTAGTTAACGCCTGACCAACCTCAGCGTCTCCCTGCAAGACATTGAAAACCCCATCAGGAAGACCTGCTTCAGAATAAACCTCCGCTAGAATAACAGCGGTGCGAGGAGTCATTTCGGATGGTTTAAAAATCATACTGTTTCCGCAAGCCAATGCGGGAGCAGATTTCCAACATGCAATCTGAATAGGGTAATTCCAGGCTCCAATTCCAACACAAACTCCAAGCGGTTCTTTTCGGGTGAAGCCATACGAGTTTCCAAAATTGACTCTACGGCCTTCAATCTTAGTGGCAATTCCAGCAAAATATTCAATTGCTTCGATGCCTGAAACCACATCAACCTCTATGGCTTCTGAAATTGGTTTACCTGTATCCTTAACTTCGATTTTAGCAATTTCATCGTTTCGTTCCCGTAATATTTTTGCTGCACGAAACAACACTTTGGCTCGTTCCGATGGCGAAGTTTGAGACCAAATCCTAAACCCTTTTTTTGCTGATTTGACAGCTTCCTCAACATCGCTTGAACTTGCAAAATGAACATGACCAATTTCAGCGCCCGTAGCTGGGTTGATGTTGGAGAAAATATGACTTCCAAGGTTTGGATGTCTAGAGCCATTTATATAAGAGTTGGTTGCTTCCATTGCATTCTTTGTACGGCAACAAAGCTAGGGATTGAGCCCTGTCAAGCGGCTTCGTCTTAATTGACCGGTCCGATGAAGAATAAAACAGGCTCCGCATTTGCGGAGCCTGTTTTGATAAGTGGAGCCAAGTGGAAAAAAGTCGAACCCTTGGATAGATATGGAGAGGTTGATTCAAGCACGACTTCAGACAGAAAACGACACTCATTGAACATCTATCCAATTTCGAAAAACGAAGTTTCCACTGCCGAAGGCCAAAACTTTGGATCAGAAATTTGGATGAACCACCCCGATTTTGAAAAAAATCGAACACCAACTGGCCTGGCTAAAGCCAACCTTCAATGGGCCTTAGGTTTGTTGGCAAAGCATCAGTTTTTCAATATTCGTTCGGTAAGTTTCCTTTCCTCGAAATCAACAATAACAATGTGGTAAACGCCCGATGGTAAATCCCTCATATCTATTACTGTTCTATTCCCATCCAATAAGCCTAATGAAACAACCCTTCCTTGGGTGTCAAAAACTTTGAATGACTGATTACCTGAGTTCGAACCAGATTTAATCACAACTCTTTCGCTTGAAGGATTGGGATAAACCCAGACGCTGTTGATATTCGGATGATCGGACACACCGGTCATTAGGTTATGCTGCGTAGATGAAAATCCTAGACTTAGTAAGCCTTGTTGTACTTCCGGTGCATTCATGAATAGATTCCAAAATAATTGGGTCTTGTGGTTTTCCAGCATTGGCCCAATTGTGCCTTGATCAATGGCAAGATACCTCTCAGTTTTCCATTCATAATGAGGAGAAAACGCATCATAAGGACCTGCAATTCCAAGATATTCTCCTTGAGTGTCCTCGTACAGGTATCTTAGAAAGTCCAGTGACCTATTCGGAGTATATGGAAGCGATGAAATTGCCGCGGTTGGAGTCACCACTCCCCTATCATTGGTAGGCTGATGAGCAGCATACCCTGTACTGCCGTCATTGTTTCTCGAATAACTTGCCGTCAACCCCCAGCAATCTTCAGCATACCCACCGTATCCATTCGGATTGTCTAAACAATACTCAAAGATGATCTCGGTGTGGTTTTTCGTAAGGTCCCAGTAATTCGCATAGTCATCCATTAAACCTCTTGGGTCGAGGGCTAGGAATGAATAATGTGCCCAAAACAATGGGCCAACAGTTCCAAAGGCTCCGTTATGATTGAATACCAAAGGAATATTGTACTGATCTGCGGCAGACACAATGTCTCCATTTCTGGCCCAACCCTCGTGATACACATTAGCAGATATCGGATGAGTGGGGGATGATGCTGCTAAAATGTACGTTATCAGAGCTTCATTATATCCGCGAATTGGGAAGTTCATTTGCCAATTGAAGCTGGGAGACCAATGCCAATAAAGCACCTCTTCGTCTTTTGTATACCAATTCCACTCAACCCCTCGCCAAAGGATATCTGCTTGATCTGCGAGTTCCTGTTCCTGATTAGTACCATCCTTGAAATATTCTCTAACACAGATCAGGGCTTGGCAGAGTAGCGCAGTTTCAACCAGATCACCGCCATTATCTAGCGTGCTGAAAGGTATAACCTCGCCTGTATTTCCGTTTATCCAGTGCGGCCACGCTCCATGGAATCGGTCTGCATTTTCGAGAAATGTCAAAGCAGTTATCAAATGAGCAACACCTTCGGATCGAGTTATATACTCGTTCTCAACTCCCAAAATAACATTCATTAAACCAAATCCCGAACCTCCAACAGCAATGGTATTCTCATCGAACGAAAGATTCACTTCATGCAAACGCTCTCTTGACAGTTTAGATACAGGATGAGTGTAATCCCAAAAATATTTCAACACATCTTGCTGTACTGTATCTATCAGCTCAGCTTCCGTTAATTGGGCGAAACTGCATTGGGTCATTATGACCAACAATAAGGGACTGAATATTTTTAAACTGAAGTTCGTTTGCTGTTTCATGACTTCGATTTTTACTGTTCGATCATCTAAGAACCGAAGCAAGAAGCAACTATCCTACTTTATTCTCACCTTTTTTTACGCAGCTGATCTCCTTAACTGGGGTCTACCGGCCAATTGAGTAGATGCAGTATATGATTAGCATTCATCAAGGTTCAATGTATTGCACCAGTCTCTGATTGCTTATCTATCCGCATCACTGATTGAACTGTGGTCAAAATCAGTTGCATTTTGAAAAGGGGCTGGCATTACCAATTCGTCTAAAGGATAGTTTTGAAAATGGTCTGTACACTGCGGGCGATGGCAAGAAGTGCAAGAGTTTTGAATATTGGTTGTATACGGTTGTTGCCATGCTTGACCAACCACTGTGTAAGGAGATAAGCCTGTTCACGGAAGAAGCAATTCTGAATTATCCTTTCATCACCGTGGAAAAGTTGAAGCCAAAGGCAAAGGGAAATTGGATATGTACTTTGTCTCAAAGAGTTGATGAAATAAAAAAGCAGGTCTAGAGACCCGCCTTTTTTAACCTTTCAAGCACAAGCCGTTCGACATTCCGCTTGGCTTTAAGTACGAGTGATGCCAAGTGGAAAAAAGTCGAACCCTTGGATAGATATGGAGAGGTTGATTCAAGCACGACTTCAGACAGAAAACGACACTCATTGAACACTATCACCTATGGAAAGTAGCATTACCGTACCCAGTACCGACTTACCTATAACCACCCACAAATGGGCACAACTTTTTCTGCGAGCTCTGAAAAGCATTGAGGTAGGAGAAATTGAATTGACCACACCCAATGGAGACCGCATTGTTTTCAAAGGGGCAGTGCCGGGTGTGCGTACGGATCTCATCATCCACGATTGGCGATTCTGTGAGCGGGTTTTCATGCAAAGCGATATAGGCATGGGAGAATCGTACATGAAGGGCGAGTGGGATTCCACCAACATCAACGGACTCATTCATTTGGCGGTGGTCAACGAAAAAGCCTTGGCCAAAATGGTCAAAGGGTCTCTTCTATCCATTATGTACTACAGGATAAAACACCTGCTCAATAGGAATACAAAAAAGGGAAGCAAACGGAATATTCTTGCGCACTATGATCTCGGCAATGCCTTCTATCAGCTTTGGCTCGACCCATCCATGACCTATTCCAGTGCGCTATTCTCTGATGAGGAGATGAGCTTGGGACAGGCACAGCGCCAGAAGTATCAACACATACTTGACCAACTGAATGCCAAGCCTGGAGCACACATACTGGAAGTTGGCTGCGGCTGGGGCGGCTTTGCCGAGTACGCTGCAGATAAAGGATACCGCGTAACGGGCATCACCATTTCTGATGAGCAGTTTGCATTTGCAAAAGAGCGTGTGGCACGTTTCAATTGTAGGGCAGACATTCAGTTGAAAGACTACCGCGATCTTGAGGGTACATACGATCACGTGGTATCAATAGAAATGTTCGAAGCATTGGGCAAGGCCTACTGGCCGTTGTATTTCAAGGTGGTAAAACGCCTGTTGAAGAAAGGTGGCACGGCCGTGGTCCAGTCCATTATCATTAGAAATGAGGCCTTCGCACGTTACGCGCGTGGAACTGATTTCATACAGCAATACATTTTTCCGGGAGGCATGCTACCCAGTCCAGAGGTCTTTATCAAGAATGCCGAACACCAAGGTTTGAAACTGACCGCCCGTACCGACTTCGGTGCAGACTATGCCAAAACCCTGTCGGCTTGGGAAGCCAACTTCACTCGGGCAGAACCTACCGTTAGAGAACTTGGTTTTGACAATACCTTTTTACGCATGTGGCGGTTCTATCTGAAATACTGTCAAGGCGGGTTTGAGGCCAGAAAGCTGGGCGTTACGCAATTCAGATTGAAGAGTTGATTGCTGAAAAGCAATTCCCAACCGCATACTTTCTGAAAAATTGAAAGTTTCCGGTTTTGTTTCGGTATGACTGTCCATAAAGTTCAA
>DMRV01000349.1 GCA_003456455.1 Flavobacteriales bacterium | reverse complement strand
CCTCAAGCGTGGTCAAGTAGTAGTGGTGCAGATTGAGAGTAGATGGATTGCTCATCGACTAGTAGATTTCAGAACAGTAGATAATACGCTATTCGTAATCACACAAGGTGACAGCGTTATTAGACCAGATAAACCCGTAAAATCATCCAACTTAGTAGGGGTAGTTGGTGAAGTTTCGAGAGGCAATTCCCATATTCAGTATTCAGCAATACTTGCTTGGGCTTATGTAAAGTTAAGACCGCTTCCGCAAATCTTCAGCCGTGGGGTTTTGAAGATTAAATGGAAATTAAACTTGTAGTCAGCGCTTCGCTAATACAGCCCTAAAGCCTTTGTAAGTAAGCTCAACTAGGCGATAGATATAATAGGGGAATAGCCAAGTATTCTCATCCAGTTGGTAATGTTTTTTCATAAATGCGCGGCTAGGAAAAACTAGCCCGGCAACGTATTTCAATTTGTCTTCATTAGATTGAAGATAATCAAGTCTATTAAGATTTTTATCTAGTTTGTTCTTCAGAATGACATCTTCATTTCTGGACACGCCATTCATAAATGTCCAGAACCGCTCGTCCAATTCGGATGTAGGCATTACGGGGTTCCTGAAATTGACAGGAACATCAACATTCCAAAACTTATGAGACAGGTACAAAACCCTAGAAATCTCTTCGATGTAACCAAACTCCACGTTAACCTTTTCAAACCTTGCCCAGTCAAAAACATCTTGTTTGGCTATCAGAATCTCGCGAATATCGCAGAAGGAAAGCATCTTTAATTCATATCCAAACAGATGTTTATGCAAGTGCAAACACTGGTGCTGTAACAGTAATTCGTTGGAGAATTGATGAATTTCTACGCCAAGAAACTTGGCAGCGCGCACATCTTCCCACAGTTTTTCTCGCGTAAGAGTTGTAAACTGATTCCAATTATATAAGTGCGTATGAAGTTCTATTTGAATCTCGTTTTTTACCAGCGTGATAGGATGAGCGTGTGAAAACCTTTCCTCATGTAGCGAATCGTGCAACAAAGCACTTTTAACCTGCCAACCGTCATCAGACATAATACCGCAAACCCTATCGAGGCTTTCTTCTTTTATCAGTACATCTATGTCGCTTAGATGTCGTAACCCAAGGTCTTTGTAGATTACCTCACTAAGGTAAATGCCTTTTAGCGGAACTAGTGGAATTTGGTGCTCGTTTAAAACCTTAGCGAAACCGACAAACTGTTCCTGAAGGACTATGTTCCTGACTAAAACCTGATTATAGGCGTTTTGAAGACCGTTCTTAATATCAGTTGGAATTTGGACACTTAGCCCTGAAAAGGTTTTATGCAAAATTGGTGCGAGGTGAGTGTCCAACGCCTTTTTCAGAACAGGTTTCCAATCGGATATTTCATTCAGCTTTTTCTCTACTGAATTTCTATGTGAACTGGTCGGATTAAGTATGCTCCCAATCGTAAAAACCTCATACGAGTCTTTGTTACTCATCAGCTAAAGATAATGTCAATATCTGTTGATGTGTTTTAGAGAGAGTCCATTTTTTAACGAATAGGAGCACATTTCAAATGGTATGCTTAAGAGAACTTGAATTTTTCAAAAGGACCAGATTGTTGTAAAACAAGCCCTGTTATAATATAAGTCAGTAGTGCTAGTTGGCTAGTCCCTTTCCAGTGGTTCGATATTTGATTCCGTCAAACTCAATTATTTCAGGAAATATCGTGGATTTTTCTGGAAAAAACGTGCCTTCTGAAACTTAAACGAAGTTTAACTATTGTGAGGTTTTGTCTAGTTTTGTTACTAATATTGGTTCATGTCTTGGTCATTTCACAAATTCTTAATTCAAGTTGCCTAAGGTTGCATTACTATGAAGTGGCTCGCTCTATCTTTTTGTTTAATGTCGCTGACAGCATTCTCGCAGTCCGTAGAAGAGCATTATAAAAAAGCGGAACGAAAGGCAGCTATGCAGGATTTCCGTGGGGCGCTTGGTGAATTGAATAACGCAATTGAGAAAGACCCTCGCTACATAAAAGCATTTAATTTCCGTGGTTATATAAAGGACGAATTGGATAATTATTACGGAGCGTTGCAAGACTACAATATTGCAATATCTCTCAAAGCTGACTACAGTGATGCTTATGCCAACCGTGGACGAGCCAAACGTAAGTTGAATGATTTTAGCGGGGCTATAAATGACTACACTACGGCCATAGAGTTGAATCCCAACGAGAAAGATTCCTACTTAGGAAGAGGTATTGCTTTGAAGGAAGTGGAAGATTATGATGGCGCAATCAAAGACATGGATAGGGCTGCTAAAATTGACCCTAGTTATGCAAAGACCTATACTCTTAGAGGAGAGGTTAAGTATTTGAGCGGTGATGTGGTAGGTGCTTGCGATGATCTTTTACAGGCGCAAAAGCTTGGATACATGGTCGCCATGGCTTCCTTCAGCGACTACTGTGACTTTTAGGGATAATTTTCCTGTTTTCAATCGCCAATCATTTAGGTAGATGAGTAT
>DMRV01000326.1 GCA_003456455.1 Flavobacteriales bacterium | reverse complement strand
TCTTGGTCGCCCTGGCGAAATGGAGACAGAAATGCACTCCATTCTGGCCGAATTCGATTTCCCACTTTATTTCCCTGAGAATGTAGAGCAAGATGCCGAGAAGATTGAAGAAGTAATTTCCAAAGCGGAGATTAAGAAAAGACGCGACTTCCGCGGCATCACCACCTTCACCATCGACCCCGATGATGCAAAGGATTTTGATGATGCCCTTTCCATTCAGAAACTCAAGAATGGAAATTGGGAAATTGGCGTTCACATTGCAGATGTCTCGCATTACGTCCGTCCCGGCTCCGCCTTAGATGAAGAAGCCGTAAGCCGAGCAACATCTGTTTACTTGGTAGACAGGGTTATACCCATGCTACCAGAAAAGCTTTCAAACAAGGTTTGTTCGCTCCGTCCGAATGAAGAAAAGCTTGTCTTTTCTGCTGTATTTGAGATGGATGATAAGGCCAAGGTCATCAACGAATGGTTCGGCCGCTGCGTTATCAATTCAGACCAGCGCTTTACCTATGATGATGCGCAAGCAATTATTGAAGGAGGTGAAGGTCCACTGAAGGATGAGGTGTTAACCATGCATGAGCTTGCCAAGCAACTTCGCGCTAAGCGCTTTGAGAATGGTGCCATTGCATTTGAGAAAGAAGAGGTCAAATTCCGATTGGATGATGAAGGAAACCCAATTGAAGTTTACCTGAAGGAATACAAAGACAGTAATAAGCTGGTGGAGGAATTCATGCTGCTGGCTAACAAGCAGGTAGCCACGTTTATCGGCAAGCCGAAAAAAGGACAAGAAGCCAAAACCTTTGTATACCGTACACACGATGATCCCGTTCAAGAACGTCTTGAAATGTTGGTGACCATTGCAGGCCAGTTGGGTTATAAGGTAGAACTCGGCCCGCGTAGGATTCTCACTACTTCGCTGAATAAACTCCTAGCCGATATTAAAGGAAAGGGAGAGGAAAACATGCTGAGCACCATGGCAATTCGTTGCATGGCTAAGGCGGAGTATAGCACAGACAATATCGGTCACTTCGGCCTTGGTTTCGATTACTACACGCACTTCACATCTCCTATCCGTAGGTATCCAGATGTTATGGTTCACAGACTATTGCAACGCTATTTGGATGAAGGGAAATCGGCATTCCAGAAAGACTACGAAGACCTCTGTATTCATAGTTCTGAGAGAGAGAAAAACGCTACCCAAGCCGAGCGCGCTTCTACCAAGTACATGCAAGCCAAATACTTGCAATACCATATTGGCGAAGAGTTCGAAGGATTGGTTTCTGGAGTTACCGAATGGGGAATATTTGTAGAGATTAAGGAGAACAAATGCGAAGGAATGATTCGCTTGCAAAATCTCCCAGATGACTTTTACGACTATGACGAAGACTCCATGTCGGTAATTGGTTCTACAACTGGTAATTCTTACACACTAGGCGATGCCGTAATGGTGAAAGTGATGAACGTTTCATTAGAAAAGCGTCAAATTGATCTTGCGGTTACTGGTTGGCCGGAATAGTCAAGCGGCTAGTCTAACGAAGCCCCCCGTCACTCTGAACTTGTTTCAGGGTCTATTGCCTAGAATTTAGATGCTGAAACAAGTTCAGCATGACGGCAACTTTTGAGCACTTGCGTTTCAAACGAACGAACCTTTTACCTTTAGCCACATGAGCGAGGAGCTTTTGAATAAAGAACCATTTGTTTCCGTGGTAGTTCCATGCTATAACGAGGCTGGAAATATCCAAGCGCTCTACGACCAACTGGCTCCTGTTCTTGCAAGCTATACTTCTCACGAACTCGTTTTTGTGGACGATGGTAGCAAGGATGAAACTGTCAGTCTGATTGAAGCTTTGAGCAAGAAGGATGCGAGTGTTAAGCTCATTCAACTATCGCGCAACTTCGGACATCAGGCTGCACTTAAAGCTGGGCTGGACTCTGCCGGGGGCGATTGCGTTATCAGTTTAGATGCTGATTTGCAACATCCACCTGAACTCATTCCAGACCTTATTAAAAAGTGGCAAGAAGGTTTTGAGGTGGTTTTCACCCAACGGGAAGAAGACCCCAACCTCTCGTGGATGAAACGCGCCACATCGAAACTGTTTTACCGTCTATCGCAGAAACTCAGCTCGGTGCAAATACTACAGGGCACAGCCGATTTCCGCTTGCTAGACCGCGAGGTGGTAGACGTACTGAAGCAACTAGATGAATCTTATCTTTTTATCCGAGGGCTAGTAAGCTGGGTAGGTTTTAAGCAGACCGCCATTAGCTACAAACCACAAGGTCGTTTTGCGGGGAAATCGAATTACACCTACCGCAAAATGTTTTCGTTGGCGCTCTCGGGCATCACATCATTCAGCATTAGGCCATTGCAGCTTTCCATGCTACTTGGGTTGTTCATCGCATCTCTTGCCGGTATTTACGGCCTGTATGTGATTTACATTTTTGTCTTTACCGAGCAAGCCATGCCGGGTTGGGCGAGTACTACTGCCAGTGTGCTTTTCATTGGTGGCGTGCAGCTCATTATGCTAGGCGTTTTGGGCGAATACGTTGGCAAAGGTTTTATGGAAGGAAAGCGTAGGCCTACCTACATTATCCGTAAACCGAAGACTTAGTCTATAGCATGCACGGTGATCCGTGTATCATCTACATAAAATGGTTCGCTAGGGCTAGACCAAACAAAAGCCCGTAATACATCACCTTCTCGGATTTCAATGTCTGGGACAGCTACCACAGTTACATCAAACCAATCGGTGTTATTTTGAGCATAGATATCTATCCTGTCGGACGTTTGCCATACCTGTTTTTTTTCTCTTAAAACCTGCATGTAGATGCGCGCGTCTTTAGGTGTGCCATCAGGTATAAGCGCTTTTAGGCTATACACCAACTGAAATTGCTTTTGGCTAGAGAACTTACTCATTGATTGCTCTATGGTGGGAGTTCCCAGATTTTTCCCTCCAATGGTCCAACCAAACTGGCCACTGAATGCTCTGGAGGAAGAATCAATTCGATTAAGCTGAAATCCCCAATCTTTGTTCTCAGAATCAAAGTCATTTAAGGATGTGAAAAGCACTTCCCGTGACTCTGATTTGTCATAAACGTAAATGGCATCTCGC
>DMRV01000034.1 GCA_003456455.1 Flavobacteriales bacterium | reverse complement strand
CCAGCAATTTTCTGCACCTCAGAAATTACGTTCTTGTCGTGTGGCGCAACCAATTGGCCGCCATCTTCCCAATACGCTTTGTAGCCGTTGTATTCCTTGGGGTTGTGCGATGCGGTAATAACTACACCGCTCTTGCAACCATAATGACGGATGGCAAACGATAACTGTGGAGTAGGGCGGAGCTCGTTAAAAAGATAAGCCTTGATGCCGTTGGCGGCAAAAACCTCAGCCGTTTTTCGGGCAAATAATGGCGAATTGTTTCTTGAATCGTGTGCAATCGCAACACTGACCTCTCCTTCAAATGAATTCTTGAGGTAATTGGCTAAACCTTGCGTAGCCATACCAATAGTATAGATATTGATTCGGTTTGAGCCAACTCCCATAATGCCGCGTAAACCACCCGTTCCAAACTCAAGTTCCTTGTAGAAACTCTCGGTAAGTTCGGTTTCGTTGTTGTCTATCAGGTTCTGAACTGCATTGCGCGTTTCCACGTCAAAGGCTTCAGAAGTCCACTTTTTTGCCTTATCGAGTATACTCGTATCCATTTGCCTCTATTTGCGGCAAAAGTACAATCAGGTTTGAATTGGGGAAATGAAAATAGGGGTAGGCTCCACTATTCAGAGCATCCGTCATTCCCCTCTTGAGAGGGGTTAGGGGTGTGTCGTTTCAGTGGATTGATTCTGCCAATTTTCAATCCACCCATCAATGTTCAAAATAACTTGGTCTAGGTCTTTGAAAATCTCATCATCCCGGAACCGGAGAATGGTAATTCCCATCTCTTTCATTTTTAGAGCTTTTATCTCGTCTCGTTGTTGAACCTCATCAATTTGGTGGCTGTAACCGTCCACCTCAATGCCGAGCATAAGTTCGTGGCAGAAGAAATCGAGAATGAAATTGTCTATCGGCTTTTGTCTGTGAAAGTCGAAGCCATATCGCTGTTTTCCTTTCAAGCGTTTCCAAATCAGGATTTCCGACTTGGTGCTCTTGTTTCTCAGTTGTCGAGCAAGCTCCTTCAGCTTGGGGTTGTATGGGATGATTTTTCTTTTCACGTAAGCGCAGATTCTATTGTCAAGATGGAACCATTTTATTTAAATGAAGAAAAAGAAACACACCCCTAACCCCTCTCAAGAGGGGAAGATGCTCCGAGATGATTTCTGAACGGACTACGATTCCTTCTCTAAATTCTCCTCAAACATTTTAATCAAATCTTCATCCGATTTTCCCATGTTTTGAATAGAGAAACGGGCGTCCTCGGCCAACTTGTGTTCCGGGAATCGCTCAACAAACGATTCGTACAAGAAGCGAGCCTGCGCAGTATCCTTGTTTAGGTTTTCTTCACAAAAGCCACTTAGGAAAAGTGCTTCTGGAGCTTTGTAAAAGTCAGGGTGGTCTTCGTCTATGGTTCTGAAATACTTCACCGCCAAATTGCTTTGTCCAATTCCCATACTTACTTCGCCCGCTTTAAAAAGCATGTCAACAGCCAAGCTATCTTTCTCGCTTAGTTGATAGAATTTGGCATAGGAGCGAATCAGTTGAATACCTGCATTTGGATCAGCTTCAGCTTCCGAATCAGCAAAAAGCACCGTTTCCAAGCTGTCGATTTTGGCTAAAACCTGTTCTTTATCAGAAAGCGGTTTAACGGGCTCGTTGCAAGCAAATAGTCCAACAGAAATCAATACAACAACAGCAACTAGGTTTCTCATTTTGGGTATTTCATTCTGTATTTAACATCAATATTGCCCATGGTAATATCTTTCAATCTGCCTTTAAGCATTCTACGCTTTAGTGCAGGTAAGTGGTCGGTGAAAAGAATCCCTTCTATATGGTCGTATTCATGCTGAATAACGCGTGCAGCCATTCCGTCAAACTCTTTCTCTTGAAGCTCCCAATTTTCATCGTAGTATTCAATCAGAATTTTCGGTTTTCTTGAAATGTCTTCTCGAATGTCCGGAATACTTAAACACCCTTCGTTGAAATCCCATTTCTTTCCAGATTCCTCCAAAATAATTGGATTTATAAACACTTTAACGAATCCATCTAATTCTGGGTGGTCTTCGCAGAATGGCGTGGCGTCCACAATAAACAATCGAATACTTAATCCTATTTGCGGAGCGGCCAAACCAACGCCAGAAGCGTTATACATCGTCTCAAACATGTTGTCAACCAACTGTCCTAGTTCAGGATAATCCGTCTCGATTTCATCAGCAACCCTCTTTAAAACTGGGTCACCGTATGCTACAATTGGTAATATTTTCGTCTTACTCATTATCTATTCAAACTATTCATTTGCTCCATGTACGATTGAAGAATGATAGTTGCGCTCACCTTGTCAATCGTTGCTTTGTCGGCTCTCGCCTTCTTTTTTAATCCACCTTCAATCATGGCGCTAAAAGCCATTTTTGAAGTGAAACGTTCGTCCATTCTATCAACCTTCACATCTGGAAATTGTTTGCGGATAGTGGCAGCCAGTATATCGGCACCAGGCCCAGCTTGAGACGGCTCGTTGTTCAAACGCTTGGGTTCGCCCACTACAATACAATCCACCGTTTCGGTAAGCATGTACGTTTTTAGGTAGGCAACCAACGCGTTTGGATGCACCGTATCTAACCCCGTTGCAATAATCTGCGAAGGGTCGGTGGTGGCAATTCCAACACGTTTTGTTCCGTAATCCAACGCGATAATTCTACCCATTTTTGTGCTTTTTTTAAGCGCGGCAAAGTTAAGGATTATCTTTGCGAGATGCAGATAGATGAATTAAGACAGATTGTGGAGCAGGCGTGGGAAAACCGCGACATGCTGAGTTCAGATAAAACCGT
>DMRV01000261.1:997-3060 GCA_003456455.1 Flavobacteriales bacterium | reverse complement strand
TTGAGTTTACAGATAATTTCTATGACGATATGCAGTTCAACATCACCCCAGAAACGGATGGCGAAAAGTGGTATTATGATGCCGCTTTTGGTCAGAATTCCGCAAAAAATATACTTGGCCTTTTTGTTGTTGGAACACCAGCAACGGACTACACAGAGCGCACTGGAAATGACTTAAGAGATTTTATCCTAGCTGAGCTTGATGACATTTATAACGGACAAGCAACGCAGAAATATGTTAAACACATAGTGCAGAATTGGAGCGATGAGCCTTTTATTAAAGGGGGTTACATGACCGATTATGCTGACTATTCCAAAGTGGCAAAACTTGGCGAATCTGTTGAGGACAAAGTCTATTTTGCTGGAGGTGTCTACTCGGATGGTGAAGATTGGGTTTCGGTGCATACAGCTGCTCAATCAGCAAAAGTTGCCATAGATAATATGGTTGGTTAATCTACTATTACTACTGAAAAATCGAATAAAAATTACCACATGCTAAAGCTTCGCATAGTTATTACACTGCTTTTCTTTTCTCAATACGGAATAGCACAAAACCCAAATCCGAGTGTGTCTGTAGACAATTACATTTTGGATGAAATGGAAGCAGAACACGCTCCGGGCATGTCAACCTTAATTGTTAAAGGCGGTGAAATTGTCTGGTTAAACCATTACGGTTTTGCTGATGTAGAAAACAACGTTACCGTTTCAGACAGCACGGCATTTATGCTTGCATCCATATCCAAAGTATTTACCGGAACAGCGCTTATGCATTTACGTCAAAGTGGTCATATTAATCTTGATGAAGACATAAATAACTACCTCGATTTTGACATTGACATTCCCAATTTTGAGACCGATAGTATCACGTTTAGAATGCTGATGACACACACCGCGTCAATTCTCGATAACGATACACCGATGGACACTTATTACAGCAATGGTGACCCTACCATTTCGTTATCAGATGTTATCCAACGTTACTTTTCCACTTCCGGCTCAGATTATAATACCTCTCTAAACTTCAGCAATAACGCGCCTGGCACTGCCTATGAATATTCTAACATGGGAACAGCGCTGGCTGGCTACATGGTGGAAGCTGTTTCTGGTATGGATTTCAGCGAATACTGCAACACGCACATCTTCGATAAACTCTGCATGAACAACACCTCATGGTACTTAGCAGATTACGATACCAATACTGTGGCGCGGCCTTATCAATGGTCGGGAAACCAATATGTACCGTATGCCCATTATGGCTTTGCAGATTATCCTGACGGGCAATTACGCTCAACAAGTCTCGACCTTGCCAATTTCCTACTTGCCTACTTGCAGGATGGTACTTTTAATGGTCAAGAGTTAATTAGTAGTGCGTCAATCAATGAAATGCTTACGCTTCAGATTGTACCGCTAGATGCAACACAAGGTCTTAATTGGTATCTTGAAGATGTTTTTCTAAGCGGTGGCGGAACCGTCTCGCTTTGGGGACACAACGGTGGCGAAAGTGGTGTTTCTACAGACATGTATATTGATCGAGCCAACAACATTGGTGTTGCTGTAATAAGCAATGGCGAGGGCGACAACCTAAATGTTGTAGATGAATTGTACAATTACGCGTTAACACTTTCTCCTAGCGGAGTTGGAACCCCTCCATGCAACGCATTGGGCGTAGCGTTTTTGCCAGAAACAACTTTTACGATTTACCCTAATCCTTCGGCAGGCTTTGTACACATAGATGTAAATCAAAAAAGTATGGGATTTGAACTATTCCTATATAACTCTGTGGGTAAATTGGTGGATACAGAATGGCTTGCTTCGTCTCAGCATTACACATATCAATTGCCTGAAACCAACGGCCTATACCTCATTCAGTTGGTTGATTCTGAAGGAGCTTCTAAAACTTTAAGATTGGTTAAGGAATAAAACAACCAACGCCACTAACACAAACTAGGTCAATCGTGCGTCAGCATGGTTCGTCTCCGTTTGTGTTTTTCACCTGAAGGCGAAAAATCGAAGTATTAAAGCTCGTCAAAAATAAATCGCCTTGTTAAGAACTATTTATTACTT
>DMRV01000261.1:0-953 GCA_003456455.1 Flavobacteriales bacterium | reverse complement strand
CTTTTAAGTTGTTTTAACCTCGTTGCTCAAAGCCTTTCTGGTGTAGAAAGCGTGGAGTACGACCCTATCAACAACAGATACCTAGCCTCTTCGGACAACGGTCCCAACAGTGCCATTGTGGCCATTGCTCCTAACGGTGGGCTCTCTTACTTCGGTACTGGCACCGATGCCGATTATGGCATGGAGGTAATGAACGGAACCTTGTTTGTTATATCCAATAACGACATCAAAGGCTACGATTTAGTTAGCGAGAACGAAGTAATGAGCCTAGATATTCCTGGGGTCGGATTCCTGAATGGCATGGGAAACAATGGTATAGATAAGCTTTGGGTAAGCGACTTTAACGGATATGCCATTTATGAAATTGACGTGACCAATTTTAATGCACCCACTTACAACATAGTTGCAGACCAATCCGACCTTGGCACAACCAACAAACCCAATGGTATTGTTTACGATGGAACCAACAATCGAATCCTGTTTGTGAACTGGGGTTCTGGTAACCCACTCCCACCAATACCGATAAAGGCCATGGATCTGACGACCTATAATGTTACAACAGTTGTGGCCAACACTGGCGTTGGAAACATAGACGGTATAGACGCTGATGGTGACGGAAACTGGTACATTTCATCATGGGAACCATTACCGCGTATCACCAAGTACAGCAACGATTTCTCTACTTCAGAAATAATTACGGTTCCTGGCATCAGCAGTCCTGCTGATATATGCTACGCACCAGAAACAGACACGCTAGCTATTCCTGGAGGAAATCAAGTGCTATTTGTTGGGTTTGAAAACACTACAGTTGGTATTGATGAGGAGAACTTTGAGGCGTACCAAATACATTATAACGCTGGATACCCTATTGTCAAATTTGATTTTAGCCAAGACCAAGATGCTACACTCGAAATTCTTGATACGGGTGGAAGATTGGTTTACACAATCTTGGA
>DMRV01000395.1:5989-11561 GCA_003456455.1 Flavobacteriales bacterium | reverse complement strand
ATGGTCTGTAGTTTTGAACAACTCATCCCATTTCTTTAGTTGAAAAATATCATTTCCTGCTTTTGTCTTAGGCCCTGAATAATTCCGAATTAGCCGCACTCCTTTCTCTTCAAATTCTTTCCTGATTTTTGGATCAAGTTGTTCGTACACTTTTCTAAAATCGCAGATTGGTGTTTCGCCACCATCTTTCGGTTCTACATAACAGAAGAAAAATAAATAACGCGGAGCGGTTGGCAAAAAGCTCATTTCGCAGTGCTGCGTAATTGGGTAGAAAGCAGGAAGCTCACTGGCGGAATGCACGAATTTTGTTCTGCTATTTCTAGGAGAAGTACCAGCGTAATTATTCTGCAAACCAGGTTCCAGCGCTAGCGCAATGTCTTCAAAATCCTCAGGTGTTTTAATATCATAACCTCTAAAAAGGACAGCGCCATTCTTTAAAAGGTCTTGTTTTAATGCGTCTTTTTCGGAGGAAATCCTATCAAGCAAGCTTTCTTTGGCGGAATCCTGATTGGGTCTTACAGTGAAGAGTTGTTGTGTCATTTTGGAGAGTTGTACCCAACGAAGGTGCAAAATGCAAGCAGCATTAACAATTATTGACAATATCTATTCGTTTGGCACGATAATTCATCGAAACGAAAAAACGTTCTTTGCAGAAGCAATGAGATTTCTACCAATACTAATTTTCTGTTTAGCGCACGCTAGTTTGAGCTTGGCGCAAGACCGCGTATTACTTGCTGGATTTCTTAAAAACCAGCTGAATGAAGAGCCTGTGGCCAATGTTCACGTGATGAACATAACGGATTCACTGGCTAGTATCAGTTCCTTAGAAGGTGCGTTCAAAATACCTGTGCATTTAGGAGATAGTCTTGTATTCACATCCATAGGCTTTCATTCAAAAGCACTCATTGTCACCGAAAAAGAACTCAATGCCGATTATGTAGAAGTAAAATTATCCCAACGTCAATATCAGCTCGGAGTAGTGGAAGTAAATCCATTTGGAACAAAGGATCAGTTCAGAAAAAAATTCATGGAGCTGGAAGTAGATGATGGAAGCATCAAAATAGTCGGTGTACAAGGCCCTTCTAAGGAAAGAAGAACCATCCCCATAACAGAAGATGCGGACGAAATAAAAAAGGCAAAGCACCTATTTAAAAGCCCAGCCTCTTTCTTGTACGGCAACTTTAGTAAAGATGCTAAAATGAGGCAAAAACTGCATCGTTTGGAAGCAGAAAAAGCCAAAAATCAGTACAACAATAAAAAGTTCAATGAGGATGTGGTTCATCGAATAACTCAGTACGAAGGAGCACAGCTTATCGAATTCATGGATTACTGCAACTTCTCTGAAAGTCAGATTTATCGGTATAGTGATTATGAACTGACTGTTGCCATTCTAAACAAGCAAAAAGCATTTGAACGAATCAGTCAGGGCTCTTCTACTAACTGATTTATTAAGAAATCATTGTTCAAAATTGCTTGGAATCAACACTTTATAAGCATATTTACAAGTTCAAGAGTATTATATTGCAACTCAATTCCGCAATTGATGAAGCATCTTTTTCTATTGATTTTATGCCTGAGCACAGGTTTTGCGTTTGCGCAAAATTCCGAATCACCTACTGAGGAGAAGTCCACATCGTCAATGACGAAGGAGGAAAAAATCGCAGCCGCAAAAGCCAAGCTGAAAGCTTCTGCCGATACGACTGAACAGGCTCCTTCTATGACACCTTACGAAGAAGCAGCAAAAAGCTTCGATGTTGCTTTAAATTTGAAAGAGCAGCGTAAGTATGATGAGGCTCAAGTTGAATTTGATAAGGCTATTGAGATTGATCCAAACTTCGTTGAAGCTTACGTAGGTAGAGGTGGAATAAAATTCCAAAAGATTGAGTTTCCTGCAGCGATGGAAGATTATAACCGAGCGGTGGAAATTGCTGAGAACCTAACCGAAATGCATGAGTACAAAGCATCTATTAAGAATGTTTTGGCTGATTATGAGGGTTCTAAAATTGAAGGAAGCAAAGCAGACTACATGAAAACACGCTTAGCAGAAGCACTTTATCATAGAGGGCATCTTAAGCGTTTTATGGAAGATAACGGTGGTGGTTGTAAAGACCTTAGACGTTCGCTTGATTTAGGTTACGGCAGAGCCAAAACCGATTGGCCAGATTTGTGCCAATAGTTAGTTTCTCTCCTTAAAGGGCATAAAAAAGCCCCCTTTCCCGAAGGAAAGAGGGCAGCAATGCAAGAGGTACCATCCAACCTCACATTGCGTTGGCTGTTGCCAACCTTTTCAATTTCTTACATCCACTTTCTCAAGAGGTTCATGAATTCAGTCTTCAATTCAGAATAAATCTTGTCATAAACTTCAGCTTCGTCTCTCAGTTTTGTATGGTCTGCAAATAGCACATGATCAATAGCAACAGGGTGCTCCTTTGCTTGATTTGCTAAGAACTTCTCATGGTCATTACACTTGCTAATTAATTGCTCTGCAACTTCTCTCTGACGGATAAATTGGTTTTGAAAATGCTCGATTTCTGAAGTCACTTCCACTTTTGTGTTCCGTTGAACAAGTTCAGACAAGCGATTTTCAAAAATGGAAAGTTCATCCATGTAGAAACGCATCTTACTTGTCCACAATTTGTGTTCAAAATGTAATTCGTCAATATGCTTTTTTGGTGCTGTCTTATTCATTATCGTCTGGAGTTTGAGTAATTAATCAAAAAACGAAGTACGAAAACAAGAAGACCTTAAACCTTGACCAAGGTTTGCCGGAAAGATGATAAAAGTCTGTTTAGTTAGCTATTGCTTTACGAATCGCGTAGCAGATTCACCACTTTCTGTTTGAATAAACAGGGTAAAAAATCCGTTTGTTAAACTGGAAACATCTAGCGAACCCTCAGCCGTTCCTGTTTTAACCTCCTTCCCCATTACATCAAAAATCGAATACCTAAACTTGGAAAACTCGCTAGGAAGAAACAACTGTTCGGAAACAGGATTAGGATACACAGTAAGCGAATTAAATTCTGTTATCGTCTCATCAACACTTGATACTAGGTTGTGTCCGAAAACCCAAAGCCCTGTCTGCATATCAGAAGCCAAGATGTTTCCCGAAGGAAGGAATGGGTAAACCCCCCAACAACCGCGGTACACGCCAGATTGATGCAGCTCGGTTGAGGTATCATAATAACCAACCAAGGTTGGATTGGCAGGATTTGAGCAATCAAACATATAAAGCCCATCAAAATAAAACGACACGAATAAAAAGCCATTCGCATAAATCAGGTTGTGCGCAATGGAGTTAGGGTCTATGTTGGAACCAATGGTATCAGTCACTTCCAAATCACCCAGATCTGACACATCAATAATCTTTACGTCCTTACCATGTGTTTCATCAGCAAAGGCATAATAAGGCTGGTCTTGCATAAGCCAACCGCTATGGTTATACCCGCTTTGAACGTAGGTATCTAACGAACCAATCATTTGAGGTTCACTAATATTGGAGAAATCAACTATGAAAAGACCTCTAGTCCCAGCATTGCAATAAGTAGTGTCGTTACGTACATATACATCATGCACATAGCCAATTGAACTCCAAAAAGGCACATCTACAGAACAATCAAGCAGTAAGGTTGGAGCCATTGGATTTGCCAAAGAATAGACAGCAAACTCTTTAGTTCCTCCACACATATACATTCTGGCACTACTTGTATCAATGAATATGTTGTGCGAACGAGCAAACAGTTCATTACTATCATAGACCAGGTTTACCGAATTTGGCAAATCTCTCAAATCAACAATTTGTAAGGTGCTTGGCCCTTCATCACAAACGATATAGAGGTAGTCATCATAATCATGATAATCGCGATGAATGACTCCGC
This sequence comes from Flavobacteriales bacterium, assembly GCA_003456455.1. Lineage (GTDB taxonomy): Bacteria > Bacteroidota > Bacteroidia > UBA10329 > UBA10329 > UBA10329. Next base: position 7,686 of record DMRV01000395.1, on the reverse strand, counting down.
TACCAGTAAAAGCACCTTCTACAAAAGCGATCTCGGATGATGCAGATGGGTTCGTTACATCAAATATGTGTGTTCCAGCGGTTGTTCCTATAATGGCGTATTCTGCACCATTCTTCGCATAGCCCCAAATCTCGTTGTACGTATTAGCGTGCTGAGAGGATGCCGTTAAAGATTCATCTTGCCAATTAAACAGCGAGTCTAAGTTCATGCTGGTTTGTCCATCGGCATTAAAGCCGATTAACATCAATAAAATACCAAGTGCGTTTTTCATCTAACCTCTAATTTAAATCAAACCAACATGACGAAAAGTTATCTCCAAGACCAAGTATAATTTGAGCTTAGCTAACAACTAAAACTAAATCATCAGCTTCCACTAACGTTCCATCTTTTAAGACAATACGTTGCACTATAGCATCTTCAGAAGCGGTAACTGTTGTCTCCATTTTCATAGCCTCAATAATGAACAATGGTTGGTTCTTTTTCAACTTCTCGCCCTTCTTAACTAGCACGCTGCTCAGCATTCCCTGTAACGGTGCGCCAATTTGTTTTGCATCAGACTTGTCTGCCTTTTCGTGCTCAACCTTGGTGATATTTAGGCTCTTATCGAAGATTTCGATGTTACGTGTCATACCGTTTACACGGAAAAACAAGGTTCGCATTCCGTTCTCATCTGCCTGACCAATGGAGAGCAACTCGATAATGATATTCTTACCCTCACCAATCTCAACCAATGTTTCTTCACGGAGTTTCATTCCGTAAAAGAAATTGCCTGTTGGAATCTTACTCAGGTCACCAAACTCCTGTTTCTTGGCAAAATAGTCCTCAAAAACCTTCGGGTACATAAGGTATGATAAGTAATCTGTGAACTTAAGAGAGGCATCAAACTTCTTCTTGAAATCCGCAAATCCTTTGTCAAAATCAATGGGGTCTAAATGACTGTTTGGTCTATCTGTAAATGGCTTGCGGTCCTTCAAAATTAACTTCTGAAGGTCTTTTGGAAAACCACCAACCGGCTGACCCAATCGCCCCATAAAGAAATCTACTACACTTTCTGGGAAAGAAATCGTGTCACCCCTTTCAAGTACATCAGCAATGGTCAACCCATTAGAAACCAAGTACAAAGCCATGTCTCCAACCACTTTAGATGATGGCGTCACTTTCACTACATCACCAAAAAGTTGGTTCACTTCTCCATACATTAATTTGATTTCCTCAAACTTGTTTGCTAAACCAAGTGCAACGGCCTGTGGTTTTAGGTTTGAGTACTGTCCGCCAGGGATTTCATGCTGAAAAACACTAGAGGTACTCGCCATCAACCCACTTTCAAACGGATAGTAGTAATCCCGAACATTGTCGAAATAGTTTGAAAACTCATTCAATCGATTCGTGTCCATCACTTGCTCTCGCTCGTGGAAACGCATCATTTCTACAATAGAATTGAAGTTAGGCTGTGATGTCAAACCAGACATAGAACCCAACGCCACATCTACCACATCAATCCCAGCTTCAATAGCCTTTAAATAAGTGGCAGGTTGCAGCGATGATGTATCGTGCGTATGCAGATGAATAGGGATTTTCACCGTGTCTTTTAGTGCCGTAATAAGTTCGGTTGCGGCATACGGTTTTAACAAGCCCGCCATGTCTTTAATGGCAAGAATATGTGCTCCTGCGTTCTCAATATCCTTGGCAAGCTGTAG
>DMRV01000395.1:0-5937 GCA_003456455.1 Flavobacteriales bacterium | reverse complement strand
CGGACGTACTCGATGCAAGGACCAATTCCCTTCATCCAGTTAAGACTGTCGAAAATTCGGAAGACATCCACCCCTGTTTCCCACGATTTCTCAACGAATTTCTCCACCATATTATCAGGGTAGGCTTGATAGCCAACACCATTTGAGCCACGGATAAGCATTTGCAAAAGCGTATTCGGAATGGCTTTTCTGAGCTCAGCTAAACGCTCCCATGGGTCCTCGTTTAAGAATCGTAGCGCAACATCGAACGTGGCACCACCCCACACTTCGTAACTGAAGATTTCTGGATGATTCTTGGCGTAGCTTTCAGCCACACGAAGCATATCGTAAGACCGCATTCTGGTTGCGAAAAGCGATTGGTGCGCATCTCGCATGGTGGTATCGGTGTAATGAATGACCTTCTCCTTTAGCAACCATTCGCTAAAGCGCTCGGGACCGAGTTCATTCAGTAGGTCTTTGGTTCCTTTAGGGTATTCACCAAATCGTTTGTATTCAGGAACAATCGGTTTAAGAAGCACCTTTCTATCATCCGTAAACTTCACATCTGGGTTGCCGTTTACCGTAATCTCTCCAAGAAACTTTACAATCTTAGTTGCCCTATCACGCCCTTTCACAAACTTGAATAGTTCGGGATGGTCTGGGATGAAATTGACGGTAGCCTCTCCCCTTTTGAAAACCTCGTGATTCACGATATTCTCTACAAACCGAATATTGGTTTTCACACCTCTAATTCTGTATTCCTGTAGGCAACGAGTCATTTTTCTGGCCGCTCCATCTAGCGTTCTAGAGTGTGCGCAAACTTTCACCAACAATGAATCGAAGAATGGACTAATACGTACTCCTGAGTACACACTTCCAACATCAAGCCTAATACCAAAACCTTCTGCCGGTCGATATGTGATTAATGTTCCGTGGTCTGGTTTAAAATCATTTTCAGGGTCTTCTGCCGTAATGCGGCATTGTACTGCATACCCGTTCACACTAATGGCAGACTGGTCTGGAATAGAAATCTCATCCTCGTACAGCTTATACCCCATTGCTATGCGAATCTGGAGCTTCACAATGTCAATTCCCGTGACCATTTCGGTAACGGTGTGCTCTACCTGAATCCGCGGATTAACCTCTATAAAATAGATTTCTCCCTTTGGGTCGACAAGGAATTCTACTGTACCAACATTATTGTAATTGACCGCCTTAGCAATTTTAATGGCGTACTCGAACAAACGCTTGCGCACACTTTGGTCCAATCCCATGGCTGGTGCCACTTCAACCACCTTCTGAAATCTGCGCTGAACAGAACAATCGCGTTCGTGTAAATGAACCGTATTGCCTTCATTATCAGCTACAATCTGAACTTCAATGTGCTTCGGGTTTTCAATGTATTTCTCTAAGAAAACCGTGTCGTCTCCGAATGCTCTTCCTGCTTCACGCTTTGCTTCATTGAAAGCGTTTTCCAACTCCTCCTCTGCTCGGATGATGCGCATTCCGCGACCACCGCCACCCGAAGCAGCCTTAAGCATTAACGGAAAACCAATACGCTTGGCTTCTGCCAATACCGTCTTTACATCCTTCAGTTCCTTCTCGCTGCTTTCAATAATGGGTACATCACAGCTTTTAGCCACTTTTTTGGCTGCTACTTTATCGCCCAATTGCGCCATAACCTCAGGCTCTGGTCCGATAAATACAATTCCATTCTCTCGGCATCTACGTGCAAATTCTTCATTTTCAGAAAGGAACCCGTAGCCGGGATGAATGGCATCAACATTCTTCTCTAATGCGAGATTGATAATCTCTTCAATGTCAAGATAGGGCTTTAGCGGCTCATTGTCGTTACCCAACTGGTAACTCTCATCGGCCTTGTACCGATGCAGCGAATAACGGTCTTCAAATGTGTAAACCGCTACAGTGCGCAGCTTCAACTCTACACACGCACGGAGAATACGAATGGCTATTTCGCCCCTGTTGGCAACAAGTACTTTTCTAATCTTCATTGGAAACGCTTAAGAAACCGAAATTACTGAATGTGGCTGATGGTACTCGTCATCCGTAAATGTGAGTTACCAATGGTTTTTGAACTTGTTTCGGATATTAAGACCTACTGCCTTTTTCGCTTGCTTGTTGCCAAAAGTATATCGGCCGACACTGCCAGTATCCAGGAACCAATGAGCAAACAATACCCCCATTCAAGTACGGTGAGCCCCCATATAGCTGGGCGTATGAAATCAGCAGAACCATGCACATACTGCACAAGAAGTTGCTTAGGCCAAATAAGAACCAAGATTTAGAGGCTGGCAATTATGAAGCCTTGCATAGTTATAAAACGATGCAAGTGCCGTTTTCGATTCTTCCAAATGCAATAGCTAAATAGTACTATGGCTAGCATAGCGGTAGTAAAGAAGGTGCCTGCAGCAATCATATGTGGCGTCCATTCATTAGCCGGAAAAACCCCAATAGCAGCAAAACTCAGACTAGCAACAACACTTGCTGCTGTGGCAAATTTGGCAACCCTGCTCTGTTGTAAGTAACGCCCCAAAGCCAAACCAAATATGAGCAGAAGCAAGCCTCCTACTTTCAAACTAAGGTTAAACGTATGTGCAGAACCGCTTGCGTTGCCCATTCCTAATTCCGAAACAAAATGATTGCTTGGAGAATAAGCTTCTGAGCCAAAAAAATAAATTGCTGAGATAAGCGCTCCAAAACCAATAACCAAACACCCTATAATACCAGCTATTGCTGCTATTGGCCCAGGACCAATCTTATTTAGCTCAACGGTTACTGAATCAAACGTAGGTAAGTATTTGTTGGTCATTGTGCCGAAAATGAGCATGACGAAGGTACATAAGCGGATTGCAAGGTTAAAGTCCTACTTTCGGAGATAACGGTTCCGGTTTCTAATTACAAAACCTGTTGGTTTGAACTTAAAATTTAGATTGGAGCGGTTATTGAATTACGTAGACCTCACAAAAACCAATAAACAAATGAAAAAGACGATCTTAATTACAATGACTGCTGTGTTCTCTTTGGGAATGACGGCTAATGTTGTTGCGCAAGTCAAGACAAAAGCAGTCAATAAAGTAGAAAAGGCTGCTGTTAAAGAAGCAGATAAAGCTACTGATGCTGCTGCGAAAGAAACACGCAAAGAAGCTTCTAAAGTGGTAAGTAAAGAAGCACCTAAAACTGCACCTGCAGGAAAGGCCACTCTTCAGAAAACTGCACCAGCAGTTCTTAAAGCAACCCCATCCAAAAAAACGAGCACTGTTAAGACCAGAGCCGTAGAGGTTGGAAAAACAGCCGGTTCAGCAGCTATTGATACAGGCGAAAAAGAAGCCATAAAAGCGATAGACAAAGCAGTACCAGCTAAAACGGGTACGGTTAAAAGTGCAGCTGTAGAGACTGCAAAAACAGCAGGTTCATCTGCCGTTAATGTAGCGGAGAAAGAAGCTGTGAAAGCTGTAGATAAGGCAGTGGATAAAAGCGGAACCAAAACCAGTACGCCTAAATAATTTTTACTGCGCACCAGCGCAGTACTTTCTTTAAAAAGCCTACCGTGGTGTAACATCACGCTAGGCTTTTTTTTACGTTCTACTGGTTGGGATAGGTGGGTTGCACGCTCAACTTAATGAAGCATTCGTTGCAAACCCGCGCGAGCGGGAGATGAAGAAGACGGATTACTTGAGAAGTTTGACAATCTCGTTGTGCCCATTCTGCTTGGCCATCATAAGTGCTGTATCTGAACTAAACCCCTCTTTTATCTTAGGGTCTGCGCCATTCTCTAGCAGAAACTCCACTATGTCTTTATGACCAAACGTAGCCGCCTCAATTAACGGGGTAGTCAAAAACTCGGGGTGTTGGTAGTTTGGGTTCTCCACCATTCTAATATGGTAGCGCACCAAGGCTAAATCGCCATTCTGTGCGGCTACCAGCATTTCTTTCCAATCTCCTGCGGCCATCGCTTAAATTTAACAAAGTCCTCCGAGGTTTTTGTATAGTCACCCTGTACTTGTTTCAGGGTCTATAATCTACAAATGCTTCATACTCAACTCTCCCCTGCTCCGATAAATCGAAGCTTCACCTCTCTTGAAAGAGAGGTGGTCTCTCGCGTAGCGAGATGGGGCGATTTGGTAAAAAGAGAGATGCTTTGGAGCGCACCGCGTTAAGGATGGAAGCGGCATCCTTTTTCTGACCATAGGGAAGAAAAAGATACAGCGGACAGCCTGACCGCCAAGCACAGTACTTCCCACCTCTACATACCGGATAAAACAGCAAAACTTGGGGTACCTAACACCCAAAACGAGGTGGAGGCAACGCCCCATAAAAATTATTCTCCCTGATTATCAGCGACTTACGAAATAATATGGTACTTTGTTTTGCATAGTACCATATAAAAAACATACATTTGGCCCAGTACTTTGCATTACAAGGTATCTTAGAAACGAAAAAACATAAACAATGAAAACATTAATAATTACAGCAGCATTAGCAGTTTCAACACTGTTTCATGCAGATGCATCTACCGTTAGGACGGATGTGAAACAAGAGATTGAGCGTTCGCTCTCAGCTCATATACTGACCCTTCCTTTAGAAGTGAACCAAAAAGGGTTGGTTAGAGTGAGATTGAAGGTTGACGAAAACGGAAAGCTTCAGATTATGGAGGCCAACTATTCGCACGAGAAATTGAGAGACCTCCTGGTTCATGAACTGGCATTAATAACCTTAGATGAAAGCGCTACCGACCAAGTATTCTTCTACGAATTCCATTTCGAGAAGGTTTAATAACCGAACACTAAGAAAGAAAAGATGAATATTGAGAGAGTTAAATCGCAGATGAGAAAGGGAGTTCTCGAGTACTGCATTCTCTCCATCATCAGCAAAGAAGAGGTGTATGCGTCAGACATTCTGGCCACACTTAAAGAAGCAAAGCTGATTGTGGTAGAAGGCACACTCTATCCCCTACTTACCCGACTAAAGAATGACGGGCTACTGAACTACAGATGGGAAGAAAGCACCAGCGGACCACCCAGAAAATATTACGGCCTTACTGAAATGGGGCAGAAATTCCTTACAGAAATGGACACTACGTGGGACGAACTTGTTACCGCAGTGACCACAACCACCACCTCTAAAACCAAGAAATAATGAATAAGACGATAACTAGCAATATTGCAAGCTACGTTTTCCATATAGATGAAAACGCTTTCGACAAGCTTGATGCATACCTAAACACGATTAGAACCTACTTCACCGATTCGCAAGGAAAAGATGAAATCATAGCTGATATAGAGGCTCGATTGGCCGAAATGCTTCATGAAAAGATTGGCGACATGAAACAAGTGGTTTCATTAGACGATGTAAATCAGGTAATCATTATAATGGGGCAACCCGAAGCATTTATTGATGATGACCCAGAAAGCGCTAGCTGGACGGAGCAGAAGAGTCAACCGAGTGGTTCGGAAACAAAGCGACTATTTAGAGACCCAGATAATAATGTAATTGGCGGAGTTTGTGCCGGAGTTAGTAACTACTTAGGACTTGGTGATGCTATTTGGTTGAGGTTGGCGCTAGTCATTTCTTTCTTCTTCTTTGGTTCAGGGTTCCTTTTGTATGTGATTCTGTGGATTATTATTCCAGAAGCAAAAACAACTGCAGATAAATTACAAATGCGGGGGGAGAACGTGACCGTTTCCAATATTGAAAAACGAGTAAATGAGGAGTTGGGAACGGTCAAGAACAAATGGAATGATCTTCATGGAAATTCTGGTGCAGGACGGAAAATTGGGAACCTGCTTCACCGCATCATTACACTTGTAGGTAATGTGGTCCTTCTTTTTATCAAATTCATTGGTAAGATTATAGGGTTTGCATTTGTGATAGTTGGAATTATTGGACTCCTATCGGTAATAGGGATACCGTTTGGATTACCAACTGTTATCAGCCTAG
>DMRV01000037.1 GCA_003456455.1 Flavobacteriales bacterium | reverse complement strand
AAAACAGTTGAAAAACTGAAAACTTACAAATGGAAACGAAGCCCTCCATTAAAGTCGAATCGGAACAAATTATCTTGGTTTTTACGGTCAAAGGTTAGCGTTCCTTGTCTGCGTCCATCGTCATAATCATACTTTGCAATGGTTGCTCCTGCCAATTCTACTCCCACCCCTAGGTATAACCGAGAGACTAGTTTGATTTCTAAACTAATATCAGCGGAGAAGCAAAACGCATTTCCTTTAAGCGTAAATGGATATCCTACTTCAGAGTTATTTGTTAGATCCAAGTAGCCCATGGTTATTCCAAGCAAAAAACGAGCACCACCATCGCTAGAACCAAACCTGGCAGTAGGATGCAATCCAATAAAATGAAGGTTGATGTTATCAGATACCGTTCCGTAGTATGGGTAACCGATTGGCGTATAGCCAGAAACTCTGTCCGTTTTTGCTCTGAAGTTTGTATACGTGTACTTAGCACCAATTCCGAAATACTTGCCAAAAAAGTACATGATATCCGCTTTTAGGTTAAAGCCAGACTTCATCTTTTTATATGCTCTTGTACAGCAGGTGAGCTTCCTTCAGGAGCGCCTGCAAGACGATATGTATATCCCAAACCAATACCAAGTCTCAGGCCTTTGTCTCGGGTGCCCGTCACTTTTTTGAGTTTCATATAGTCCTCATCCGACAACAGATAAGAGGAAGGAAAATACTCTAGTTCGGCCCTACGGTAACTGTTCACGATTTCCTGTGCAATAGATCTAGGTGGTTCGGAAGAAGTTGTTTTATACTGAATATTCGTTTCGTTAACAGAAAGAATGTGGCAGTAAATAGTATCTCCACTTTTAATGACAATCCAATCTTGAGCATTAGCACTCAGACCAATAAAACAGAATAGAATGAAAATTAACCATTTCATGGTCGAATTTAACAAAGCCTAGTCGGAATGCGTCAAAAATTTGTGTGGTTTAAGTAAAAGATGTTGAGCTACTTAGATAACCTCAAAATATCGTTTGGTCTCCCAATCGGTAACCGCCTTCGAGAATTCACGCCATTCCCATTCTCTTGTAGAAACGAAATGGTTCACAAACTCTTCTCCGAACAACTGTGTTGGAATGTCTGAGTTCTTCATGGCCTGAGTAGCATCCCAAAGGTTTTTAGGGAGCGTTCCCGCACCAGCATCTGCATAACCGTTGCCGATAGTTTCAGGAAGTTCAAGATTCATGTTGTTCTCAATTCCGTACAACCCAGCAGCTAAACAGGCTGACATAGCCAAATATGGGTTAGTATCTGAACCGACTACACGTGTTTCCAGTCGGCAAGATGTTGAACCTGCAGGAAGTGAGCGTAAAGCAACCGTTCTGTTGTCAACGGCCCATGTTAATGTAGTAGGAGCCCAAGCTCCTTCAACCAATCTTTTATAACTGTTTATGGTTGGTGCAATCATGGGAAGAATGTATGGCAAGCAAGCAAGCTGACCAGCCATGTAGCTTTCCATCAATTTGCTCATTCCTTTTTTGCCTTTAGCATCTGAGAAGAGGTTTTTTTTCTCGTCCCAAAGACTTTGGTGAATGTGCCCGCTACAACCAGGAAGTTCTGGCGTAATCTTGGCCATAAACGTTGGAATGACACCATACTCATGTGCAATCTCTTTTATGCCGCCTTTAAAAAGCACAGCTCTATCAGCCGATAGAAGAATATCGCCATACATGATGGCTGCCTCATAAACGCCTGGGCCAGTTTCGGTGTGCAGGCCTTCAATCGGCACATCAAACTGATCCATGTATTCGAAGATGGCGTTGAAGTATTCTTTCTCCTGAGAACTTCTCAAAAGGGAATAGCCGAACATGCCGGGTGTAAGTGGCTGCGGATTTGTAAATCCTTTGGCGTGTAAATCGTCTGGCGTTTCAGCAAAATTGAACCATTCAAACTCCTGAGAGAAGAATGGTTTATAGCCCATCTTTTCAGATTTAGCCTTAACTGTTTTGAGCAGACTTCGCGGACAAACTCCAAGTGGTTTTTCTTCCGCATTCACAAAATCGGCTAAGAAAAAGGGTACGTCATCTTCCCACGGAACAAGACGGAAAGTACTTAGGTCGATCCGCGCCTGCGCATCTGGATAACCCGTATGCCAACCCGTGTAAGTTGCATTGTCGTAAGCAACATCCGAGCTGTCCCAGCCAAACACCACATCGCAGAAACCGAAGCCACCTTCTACAGCAGAAAGAAACTTGTCCTTTCGCATGAGTTTACCGCGCAATACTCCATCAATATCGGTGATGGCAACTTTGATTTTGTTGTGTGATGAATTGCGGACTTCGTTTAGAATGTGCTCTCGAGATAATTCTTTTTCGTTCATGATTTTTTCGCGTAAACGAGTTTATATAGTATGAATGATCCTGCTAAAATTGCTAGGAATACAAGTGCTAATTGCTGGTTGTAGTAGCTCATTGCAATCATTGAAATGCTGGCAATAATCAATGCTAGAGCAGGGAAAATAGGGTAGAAGGGAACTTTGAAAGG
>DMRV01000021.1 GCA_003456455.1 Flavobacteriales bacterium | reverse complement strand
CCATCAGTATAAAAATAACGCGAGCTATCTGGCGTATGAATTTCATCAATCAACACAATCTCACCGTTTCGATTCCCAAACTCGTACTTCGTATCAACTAGAATAAGGTTCTGGTTTTTAGCCATTTCCGTTCCGCGCTGAAACAGCTTCATAGTATACTCTTCCATCAACTCATATTCCGCTTTCGGAACAATATTTTGAGCGATGATTTCTTCTCTAGAAATATCTTCATCGTGTCCTTCATCAGCCTTAGTTGCAGGCGTAATAATAGGCTGAGGAAAACGGTCATTTTCCTTCATTCCATCAGGCATTTCAACTCCACACAAAATGCGCTTTCCAGCTTTGTATTCGCGCCAAGCATGACCAGCTAAGTACCCACGAATCACCATCTCAACACGATACGTTTTGCAATTGTAACCAGCCGAAACAACTGGGTCTGGCGTTGCTACCAACCAGTTTGGAACGATGTCTTTAGTGGCATTGAGGAAATGTTCGGCAATCTGCGTCAAAACTTGTCCTTTGAAAGGGATTCCCTTAGGGAGAATGTGATCAAATGCTGAGATACGGTCACTGGCAACCATGACCAACAAATCATCTCCGATTGAATAAACGTCCCTCACTTTCCCTTTGTAAACATTTGTTTGTCCAGGGAATTTAAAATCCGTTTTGATTACAGCTTCTGGCAATTTCAACTCATTCATTTTTCGTCCGACTTAGCGTAAATGTCTACAATTCTTTTTACCAACGGATGGCGCACAATGTCGCTTCCGCCCAATTCAATAAACGATATTCCTTTGACTCCGTTGAGCATATTCCAAGCAGTTCTCAATCCGCTTTGCACCTTCTTCGGAAGATCAATCTGTGTCACATCTCCTGTAATGATGAACTTGGCAGAATTCCCCATTCTCGTAAGGAACATACGTGTTTGCGCATCGGTTGAATTCTGTGCTTCATCCAAAATCACAAACGCATGGTCGAGCGTTCTGCCACGCATAAAACCAAGTGGTGCAATCTGAATAACACCCGTTTCGATATACTGTGCCAATTTAACTGGCGGTAACATATCCATCAGCGCATCGTACAATGGCTGTAAATACGGGTCAAGTTTTTCTTTCATATCACCAGGCAGGAAGCCGATGCTTTCACCTGCTTCCACCGCTGGTCGCGTGAGGATGATTCGCTTTACTTCTCGTTTTTTCAAAGCTCTAACGGCCAGCGCCACTGCTGTGTAGGTTTTTCCTGAACCTGCAGGTCCAATAACGAAAACCATGTCGTTCTTCTCCGTAGCCTCAACTATCTTTTTCTGATTTGGAGTTCTAGCTCTAATCAAATTTCCACTTGGACCATAAACCAAAACCGAATCATCGGTTTTACCAGATTCTCGCGACTCGCTCAAAAGCAAACGCTCAATTTCGAGAATGGGTAGACTTCCGAATTTGTTATAATGACTTACAAATTGCTTGAAACGCGCTTCAAACTCGTCTAATGAATCTTCATCTCCAATTAACTTCAAAACCTGACCTCGGGCAACCAGTTTTAGCTTGGGAAAATACTTTGAAATTGTTTTGAGTTTGCGCTCATTCACACCAAACAACTCTAGTGGAGGAATTGGATCTATCGTTAATGTTTTTTCGCTCAAGTAGCCATTAAATTAAGGTGTTTCAACTTTTGGTACGTGCTCTAATTATGTAGATTTGGAACGCTTACAAAGTAAAGCAAATTGCCTTCAACGATTTACCGAAAACCAACCATTTAACCAACAGATGTCGATAATAACGCTAACCACAGATATGGGCACGCGCGATTATTATGTCGGAGTTTTAAAAGGTGCAATTTTAAAGCTGTTTCCCGAAGTAAGCATCGTTGATCTTTCGCATCACATTAAGCCGTTTTACGTTCCGGGAGCAGCCATGACCGTTCGTAATTCATATCCTGATTTCCCTAGAGGAACGGTGCACATAATTGGCGTTAGCCCAAACCAAAACGATAGAATTGATCATTTAGCAATTGAGTTTAGAGGTCAGTATTTTATTGGTGCTGATAATGGAATGTTTCCGTTAATCTTTGATAGGGAACCTACCAAGGTTGTTAATCTGAGTTTGATTCAGCAGACGGCCGCATCAGCCATATTTCCAACACGAGACATTTTTGCTGTTGCTGCCTGCCATTTAGCCAAAGGTGGAATTATGGAAATACTCGGTAGGCCCGCTCAAATTATGAATGAGCGGACATCTTTTGTTCCTACAATTGATGGTTCTATCATTCGAGGTCTGGCAATTCACATCGACATCTACGGAAACATAATCACTAACATCGACCGTAATTTATTCAAGACAGTTGGTCAAGGACGGTCTTTTGAAATCCGTTTCAGACGGGAGCAACACGTAATTAATAAGGTATATGAATCATATTTAGACGTGCCCATTGCCGAAAAAATGGCTTTATTTGGAGCATCAGGTTTACTAGAAATAGCAATGAACGGTTCAAATGCCGCACAACTTTTAGGTGTTAAGCACGAGGACGTCATAAGCATCACATTCAAATGATAACACGTATCGTTCAACTCACATTTCAGGAGCATTTAGTAGATGAATTCCTGA
>DMRV01000119.1 GCA_003456455.1 Flavobacteriales bacterium | reverse complement strand
TTCTCCAAATAGTTCAACATCTCCGCAGCCAATTCTTTTGGTTTTTCTAATGGAACGAGGTGCCCACAGCCTTTAAATTCCACCAATTTACCTGTTCTGCTCAGTCGTTTCCATTGCTCCCAAACTTGCGGAAAAATGGTGTCTGAAGTTTCGCCCTTAATGGCTAAATATGGCTTGCTCAATTGTTTCAGGTCTTTCCATGGATTGTTAACGGTCATGAAAATTTGTGCTTCCCATTCTTTCGAATAGTTCAAAGATACACTGCCATCGTCCATCTTAGAGGTGACAGAAATCACATAATCCCACAATGCTTTATCACTCATTAACGAAAACACTTTCTTATTTCTGAAGTGCGAAAAAACCGATTCTCGGCTTGTCCAAGTATCAGTTCGTGCCAGTGTTTTCTTAATCAGAGGATTAAGTTGTTTTACAAGAAAATCAGGCAAACTGCTGAATACGTAATACCATTTGGGTAGCACAACTGGTTCTATTAAAACCAGTGTTTTGAATAGGTCTGGACGTTTGTTGGCCGCAATTAAACTGCAAATACCACCAAAAGAATGCCCCATTCCAATAATGTTTTTGAGCTTCTGCTGATCTAAAAATGTGATAAGGTCATCAGCGCCTTCTGTCCAAGACTTGAACTCGTTGAACTTGGAATCTGGCCATAAAGGCTGCGCTTTCATCCCAATTACATGATAGTGCGGTGTGAGTTCATCAACCAGTTGCTGATACGCCCTTGGAGGGAAACCGTTGGCATGAGCTAGGTGAATGGTTTTCCCTTTGCCACCAAAATCTACAAACGGAATGGTCGCGCTCATTTGGTGAATTCTAATTCGTTTAAATAATCAACCGTTCTTGGCCCTAGACAAAACAGTATGTCAAGGATGCTGAGGTCTTGCACGAACTCTCGCCTATCGCTAAAAACCTGAATGTATCTAGGATAGGAATTGGCAGGGTTCTTCTCTGCGTATTCTTGTTTGTTCCAAGTGTTTCGCAAATCCAGCCCGTCAAAGTTTGTTTGATAGGCTGAAGTAAATTCAGGCTTGAACTCAATATCTAGCAGATTACAAACTAATTGAATGGATGCTAGATTTAGCTGAAAATGATGCGTGTAATCCCTTTTGAAGAACGCTTGAACGTCATCTTCATAGTATTCGAAGTATGGAGAATTTCGGTAAGCGGCTTCTAAACTTCTCCAATGCAATGTTTTCCAGTCAGTTTCATGATGAATTTGTGCTCGCTCAATCGTTAATCTTTCATTCGATTTTGCTCTTGGAATAAGAAGGTTTAGAGGTCCGTTGGCCCCCAGAATGGAGCAGCGGTTACGTAACGATTGCTTTACAAAATGCTCCTTGGTTTCAAGGATTACCTCATTTCGTATCATGTACGCGAAATAGCTGATAGGAGGGAAGTAGCCAATGGGTAATAGCACTTTCATGTTACGCGAAAGTAGCTGTTGAATGACAAAATCTTGATTGTGTATTTTTAAATTTGGTTAAGAACAATTCATATATGAGATATTTACTTGTTTTTCTGTTTGCCTTTTTATTGAATTTTAGTCAAAATGCGAAGGCTCAATTTCTGCCACACACTATGACAGAAACAGAGAAGTTGATGGATTATCAGGCGCCAAGTGCCTTTGGTTTCACTACGCCACCTTCATCGCCCGTAAGAACACCTGCCGAGTGGGAAGAGATTGATGGATTGTGTATTAGATGGGAGGGGACATGGTCGCGTTCTGTTCTCAGGAATATAGTGAAACATGCTAAGGAGGAATGCACCGTTTACATCGTAACCGAAAATCAGAATTCAGTTATTAGCCACTTAAATCAGAATGGAATAGACCAGAACAACATTGTTTTTGTGGATGAGCCGAGTAACAGTATTTGGTTTAGAGACTACGGACAATGGAATGTTTATACAAACGATGTGGATTCTTTGCTTTGGGTTGATTGGATTTATAATCGTCCACGGCCAAACGATGACGTGATTCCAGTTGCCATCTCAGACATGCTGGATATTCCGTTATATCAAACACTTACGCAACCGAATGATCTTGTGAATACAGGCGGAAATTTTATGGTAGATGGTTTTGGAACAGCATTCGCATCTGAACTTATTTTGGAGGAAAATGACGCTACAAATGATTTCGGAATTTCGAATCATTCTGAAAATGAGGTTGACCAGCTAATGGAAGATTTTATGGGGATTGAGCGGTACATTAAGATGCCAACGCTGCCGTATGATGGTATTCATCACATTGATATGCACATGAAGTTGCTGGATGAGGAAACATTGCTAATTGGAGAATATCCAGCCGGGGTTGCCGATGGGCCGCAAATTGAATCAAATTTGAATTATGTGCTCAATAATTTCAATTCCGTATTCGGAACGCAGTACAATATTATCCGAATTCCTATGCCGCCAGAAGGAGGTGATTACCCGAACAGTGGAGGAGATTACCGAACATACACCAATTCGGTTTTCGTAAACAACACCATTTTGGTTCCTATTTATGAAGAAGAATGGGATACGACAGCGCTGCGTATTTATCGCGATGCTTTACC
>DMRV01000058.1 GCA_003456455.1 Flavobacteriales bacterium | reverse complement strand
CGCGGTCATAAAAATCTTCAATTCAGCGTTTGGGAATACTGCCGTTCCAATGTCTCGGCCGTCCATTACGACTCCTCCCCTTTTTCCTAAATCTTGCTGAAGGGAACGAAGTTTTGCACGAACCTCCTTAATCACGCTCACCAAACTGACAACTTCAGAAACTCGCATAGTACGAATCTCCTCCTCCACGTTTTTTCCGTTTAGAAAAGTGGTTACGCCACCCGAATCGGAATCATATTTCAGATCAACATCAACGTTATCAAGCTTTGAAATAAGTTCATCCTTTTTCACAAAGTCTTTAGACGCAAGCCCATTTTCAATGGCAAATAGCGCAATAGCACGATACATGGCGCCACTATCAACATACGTGTAATTGAGTTTGGATGCAAGTTGTTTAGCAAGGGTGCTCTTACCACACGAAGAATACCCATCAATGGCGATGGTAATCTTATCCATCTGTTGGCTTTTCCTTCTTCGACTTTTTCACGCGCTTTGGCGCTTTAACATGCTTTCCCAAGTTGGTCATTATCGAAATCTGATTGGTTCCCCCAGCCTGATGATACGTAGCACGGCTGTACGAAAACACGAAGCGATTAACCTTTATTCCCAATCCCCACGAGAACCCAACTGTACCTGGCCTGCTTGCTAGTTTAAACTCTTGTCTCCTTCCGTAGTTATACCCAGCACGTACCATAATTCTACGGGCAATGGTTAGCTCGGTGCTAAATATGAAATGCCGCATAATAGCATCGCCAATGTTTATCTTTTGTTCCGTTACTTCACCAGTAAGAGGGTCTACATCTGGAGGCGAATTGGTCGGGTCTCGGTAAGCCAAGTTAGGCCGTTGCAAGTCAACAATAGTCATAGACAATCTAAGTGGAAGGTATTTAAGTTTGTGACTTACACCCAAATCCAAACTCAAAGGAAGTGGTTCGTATTGGCCAGCCACGTACGGCTTTAACTGAGAACCGAGGTTTCTAGCAACCAAACTCACTGTAACATTTGACTTGGGGTGATGGAACGTTGCCGCCAAATCTACCGCCACACCAAAAGAATTATACTCTGCTAATTGCGAATAGATAAGTTTCAGATTGGCTCCAGTAGAGAAGAACTTTCCAAAACCACGCGCATAGGTTGCATGAAACATGGTTTCATTAGCGGAAAAATTGCCTTGAATCGTTCCATTAACATCTGCCCTAGTAAAATCGCCATAGTTGGCATACATCACTCCAAAACCCATGTTCCCAACCTTCTCTAGCGTATGCGCATAACCAATGTATCCGTAGTTTATGTCGCCATAAAAATTGGTGAAATCTGTGGCGAGATACATGTGCATAGAACTATCCAGAATGGAGGGATTCATGTACAACATATCTAGGTCGCCATCTTTAATCGCAATTTGATCTCCTCCCATGGCTGCATTTCGAGCAGAGAAAGGCATATCTAAAAAGCTATAAGTTGAGCTTCCACCCAGTTGCGCAAAGGTTTGGAGGGAAAACGAGAAGAAGAGTAGAATAAGTATGGCTCGCATCAATCGCAAAGGAAAAGAATATTTATGGGCTGTGTAACGCCTAGCTGACATACTTATTGCCCAAGTCATTACAACTGTACAATTTTCGTCTCAAAACCATCTTTTTTCTTCCATATAGGTTCTTCCCCAAAAAGACCAAAAACGGTAGAGCCGCTTCCTGTCATAGAAGCATAATTAGCGCCTTGGGCGTACAGGTCATCTTTTAGCCCTTTGATAATCGGGTGTTTTGGAAAGATTGATTTCTCAAAATCATTTAGAACAACATCCTTCCATTCGCCCATTTCCTTTTGGAGCTCGTTCTGCAACGAGTTACTGGTTTCAATTGGTTGAATACCCTCGTAAGCCTCCTTTGTACCTATATGAATTTTCGGGTTAATCAGCATAATCCAATAACCTGAAAGCTCTAAATCAAATGATTCAAGCACTTCCCCTCTTCCTGTAACGTAAGAAGGTTTGTTCTGAATAAAAAATGGACAGTCGCTTCCTACCTGTCCAACTATTTGTTCCAGCTTATCAGCAGTAAGCTTGAGTTCGAACATCTCATTAAGCATAGTCGCAGCAAAAGCTGCATCAGCGCTACCTCCGCCTAAACCTGCTCCAATGGGAACAATCTTGTGCAAATGCATTTTAATGGATGAAAGTCCGAATTCCTTATGTAGTAAGCTATAGACCCGCTCACACAAATTAGGATTGCCGTCTGATGGAATTTCTAAACCTGAAGACGTAAAAGCGACCTCTCCTCTACCCTCTTTGGCAGGAACAATTTCAAGAATATCTCGCCATGGAACAGGGTAGAAAACGCTCTCAATATCATGAAAACCATCAGGTCGCCTTCGCACCACATTCAACCCAAGGTTGATTTTTGCATTTGGATAAGAAATCACGGAGCGAATGTAATGGAATGTGCAAATATCAGATACCTATTTCTGACGGTCTGTTCCGCATCTTTCTAACTTCGCCATAAATAGTAGAATACATGAGCAAAGACATTCAGGTTTCTTCAGAAGTTGGAACGCTTAAACGACTGATTATTCACAGTCCGGATGCAGGCATTGGCAAGATTGCTCCGCGTATGATGGAGGATTTGCTGTATGATGATATCGTATTCTTGGACAAAATGCGGGAGGAATACAATCAGTATTTGAGCGTATTACTTTGGTTTCTCGACCCAGATGTGATGATAAATCGCGATAAAAGCGATGCTGATTTCTTTAAACCTACTAAACCGGGCTATTTGAAATCTGACAAGGTGATGGATGCTGAATATTTGCTGATGCAAGTATTGCGAAATGATCTTGCCAAACAGTTATTGGTTTCTGCAGTTTGCGCCATGGAAAAGTGCGATTTTGAGACGCAAATGCTCCTGATGAAGATGGATGCAGAAACGCTTACACGAACTTTGATTTCTGGTGTTTGGATTTACGAAGAGGAAGAGGACTACCTCTTTGCTCCTATCCCAAATTTCATCTTTACTAGAGATATTGGCATTGTAATAAACGATCATTTACTGCTGATTAAAGCAGCTGAAAAGGGCCGAACCCGCGAAGCTTTGTTCATCAAATACATTGCTTATTTCAACCTGTTTGGAGATGAAGCCAAATGGGACGAATACAGTTTCTCAAACAAAGTAATTGAGTTGGAAGACAACGAATATTACTTCCTCACGGATTCGTTACAGAAAGAACAACAGGAAGTAAGTATCGAAGGTGGTGATGTAATGATGATTAGTCCGCGGCACTTGCTAGTTGGGCTGAGTGCGCGAACTACTCAAAATGCTATTCATCAGCTTACTACACAATTATTTAAGCGCAACTTGGTAGACAAAGTGTCTGTAGTAAACATTCCTGCCGAGCGCGCTTATATGCACATCGATACCATTTTCACAATGATAAAGCGGGATTCGTGGGTGGTTTACGCACCGTTTACCCGAGATGCCATCACTTTATCTAAAGAAGAAATTGACTTTAGACGCATGTTGGATGATGAGATGGAAACGCCTGAAGAGCAGGTTTATGTTACTCAGTTTATCCGTGAAGAAAAGCCAGATGGCTTTAAAGTAACTGTGAAAGAATTTGACTTTCTAGATGATTTACTGGCCGATGTAAGCAAGGGCGATTTTGGTTGCGAGAAAGTGAACATCATTCCTAATGGCAATGCAAAGTTTCCATTTACAGAGCGTGAACAATGGACGGATAGCTGCAACTTTCTTGCTATTCGCGAAGGTGTAATTATCGGCTATGACAGAAACACATATACCAATAAAACACTGCAAGACCGCGGGTTCAAAATTATTTGCGCCCAAGATTTTAATGAACAAATGGATGCAGGTGCAAAACTAGATGAGTTGATTACAGGTGATACGCTCATTACACTTCCTTCGGCAGAATTATCTCGCGCCCGTGGTGGCACGCATTGTATGAGCATGCCTTTGTTGCGCGAAGAAATTTAGACGATGGCAAAACAAAACACCTCTCACCTTTTGATGATTAGGCCAATTGCGTTTGAGTTGAATGAACAGACCGCATTAGACAACCATTATCAGCACGAAGTTGAAGGATTGAGTGATTCGCGAGCCCAATCGTTAGCGCTGCAGGAGTTTGATGATTTTGTTGACAAGCTTCGCAATGCAGGAGTTAATGTGATTGTGGTTAACGATACGCCTGAATCAAAAACTCCAGATTCTATTTTTCCTAATAACTGGATTTCGATGCACGGAAATGGTGCAGTTGTTCTTTATCCGATGTATGCACCAAACCGCAGAAAGGAAAGAAGAATGGATGTGCTAAACATTCTCACAGCCAACGGATTTAGGGTTGATGAGGTGATTGACCTCTCACCAGCCGAAAACGAAGAGCGCATTTTGGAAGGAACAGGAAGCCTGGTTCTCGATCACGAAAACAGCATTGCGTACGCCTGTCTGTCGCACCGCACCAATGAAGATGAACTGGTTAATTGGGCAAAGCTTACCAATTACAGCGTGGTTAGCTTTCATGCTTTGCAAGCTTTGGATGGTCAATTGCTGCCAATTTACCACACCAATGTAATGATGAGCGTTGGTCAGGAATTGGCCATCGTTTGTGCTGACAGCATCAAAGATGAGATGGAGCGCAAACTAGTGCTTGATTCCCTTACAGAAACAGGCAAAGAAATTATGCTGATATCTGAAGCTCAGAAGTCGAGCTTTGCAGGCAATATGTTGCAGGTTGTAAATGATAAGGACGAACGTATTATGGTAATGTCAAATCAAGCTTTCGAAAGTTTGAATGATGAACAGATTAGTACGATTGAAAAGACGAATCGTATTCTCCATAGTTCTTTAGAAACCATCGAAACCTTGGGTGGAGGAAGCGCGCGTTGTATGATGGCTGAAGTGTTTCTTCCTAAAGCAGACTAGAGGTTCATTTTTAACCCAACGCCATCATTGCCAAACGTAATTGGATTGCCATTCTCGCGGTCTGTGTGGGTTGAACCATTTTCCAGGTTGAGCACGCCACGTGGACAAACGGTTGAGCAGATACCGCAACCAACACATGAAGAACGAACGATATTCTCACCACGCTGTGCATAAGCCTGAACGTCAATTCCCATTTCGCAGTATGTGCTGCAATTACCACAGCTGATGCATTGACCTCCATTGGTTGTGATTCGGAACCGTGAGAAATACTTCTGAAGTAATCCAAGGTAGGCAGCCATCGGGCAACCAAACCGACACCAAACGCGTGTGCCTAAAAGCGGATAGAACCCTACTCCTACCACACCTGCAAATGCTTGTCCGATAAGGAACGCGTAAACTTTAGTAAGCGTATGAGAAATGCTTCCGAAAATGCCACCTTCCAAATAAGAATTGACCCAAAGTAAAATGGTCAAACCAATAATAAACAGAAGCACAGAATGAATCATCCAGCGTTCAATTTTCCATGCTTTCATGGTTTTATCGGAGAGCTGCCGAAACGGATCGCCAGCTGTATTTGCCAATCCTCCGCAACCGCAAACCCAACTGCAATACCAGCGTTTTCCGAAAAAATATGTGAGAATTGGCGTAGCAATAAACGTTAGAACGGCTGAAATAATCAGCATCCACACACCCAATGCGCCATTTGAAAGCAATGCATCTACAGAATTGGGAAAAAGTATATCGTAATCTAAAGGCCAGAAGTAGCTGAAGTAATATTCAGGCTGGCTCATTGCTTTTAGAAACTGCGGAATCAAAAACGCAAAACCCAGCTGAAAGAACATGATGGAACACGTGCGAATAATTTGATAATTGGAATGACGGTATTTCAGTATCGCTCGAACACCCATAATCAGGATGGAAACAGTATACACAAACGAATATAAGAACCACCTGTCTGGTGCATGATTGAACAGCCCCCTACTAATTGGGTCAAATAGTAGGACAACTGGCGAGTCATTCCAGAGATCGTCAGAACCCCAATAAAGCACCACGTAAAACCCTGTAAGAAAAATACCAAAGGCCCAACCCCACAACCCACGATTGGTAAGACTTGATGTGAAAATGTGATTGTTTTGAACTCCAGCTGGTTTCTTCAGAATACTTCGAACCATATATACGCTCAGTCCTGCAGCCGAACCAACAAAACCGAGGTAGAAGAATAAAGCTGGGTCTTTAGCCGCGGGTCCAAACATTCCTACCAGCGTAAATAAGAAAGCCAATGCAAAAAGAGCAATACCCAATTTCTGAACGCCATCCAGACCAGGAGCATGCGGACTCGCTAACGATATGCTAAACCCTTCCTTGCTCATGCTGAAAGAGATTGAAATTGTGTCTGAACTTCTTTTTCAAACTTCTTGAAGAACTCAGGGTCGAAATTGGCGCTTCCTAAATTGGAAACAACCTCATCAATGGAAGCGCTATTTCGTAACCATTTGTCGCAAACATGATGTCTTAACCGAATGCCAAACGCGTTAAAACCTACTACCGATTTAGTAGCCGAATTGAAAACAATCCTCAACGAACGTATACCATCAATAGATTCCCAATACAAAGATTCTTCGCCTGTTATCGGTTGTGCAGAAACATACCCGTAAGTCTGATACTCTATATCAAAGAATTTGGCGGAATTATACCAGATACCTGCATTGTATTCGGTTGGTTGTCCACAAATAGTAGCTGCAACGGTTTCTCCCATCATTTTTCCTGTATACCAAACTGCTTCTATTGACCTCCTACTTGGTTGCGGCTTACGAAGTTCTGCACAATCTCCTAAAGCGTAAATATTAGGAATGCTTGTTCGTAAATGGGAATCAACCAAAATGCCTTTATTCGTTTCAATTCCAGAGTCTTTCAGAAATGAAATATTGGGGTGCACTCCAACTGTGAGCCCAACAAACTGACAAGGAATCTCCTCACCATCGCCAGTAACAACTGCTCTAACAGTTCCAATCTCATCCGAAAGAATCTCTTTGAGTTCCGTTTTCAAACGAAAATCCACATGATGCGACCGGATGTGTCGATTAATCATTTCGGACTCTTCCTTCGGAAGTACATTATTCCAAAAGCTGTCTTCTCTAATTAGAAACGTGACTGGAATTTGACGAGATAGTAGCATTTCAACCATCTCTATCCCAATCAGACCGCCACCAACCACAACTGCTCTTTCGATTCCATTGGTACTGGCTTCCATCAATTCTAGATCCTGATAATTGTACAGGCCTTGAACTCCTTTCAAATCCTGACCAGGCCAGCCAAACTTATTTGATGCAGAACCAGTAGCAATAATGAGTTCGTCATAGTTCATCTGTTCGCCAGAATCTAGCAAAACAGTATTAGAATCAGGGTTCACCTTAGAAACGTAAGCCCGTCTCAACTCAATCCGATTCTTTTCCCAAAACCAATCCTCGTATGGTTTGGTGTGCTCATATTTCATGTGTCCCATGTAAATATACATGAGCGCAGTGCGTGAGAAGAAATGATCGGTTTCAGCAGAAATAACGATGATGCGGTGATTGCTACGTTTTCGAATGTGCCGAGCTGCGGTAATTCCGGAAACTCCGTTACCGATGATAATTATGTTCTTCTCTTGCGTCATGCAGTATGTTTCAAAGCAACTGTTACTTTATAGCAAATGTTGTCCGTTGCCCGACTTGAGTACTCAAAGTAGTTGCAAATCACTAACAACAATTCCATCTTCGTCAGCATAGAGATATGTACCAGGCTTGAAATTAACCCCAGCAAAACGGACTTCAATATTCTCCTGCCCTTCGTTGCGTTTAACGCTTTTAGTTGGGTTGGTACCGAGCGCTTTTAGGCCAATTTCCATTTTTCCAATCTGTCTTGAATCTCGAATGCAACCAAAAACCACCAAACCACGCCAGTTATTCTGAATAGCTAAGGCAGCAATATTATCACCAACAAGTGCACAACGGAGTGAACCACCGCCATCAACTACAAGCACCTTTCCTGTTCCGTCCTTTTCTAATGCGGCACGAACCAGCGTATTGTCCTCAAAAACTTTTAGAGTATGAATTTCTCCTTCAAAGCGACCGATTGCCCCGAAATCTGAAAACATGGGTTCGGCTACTTGGAGCTTGTCAATATGTTTATCGCAAAGATCTGCTGTTGCATGCTGCATTTTAAACTACGTTTGGGTAATGCTTGAAAATAGCTAATTTGATCTTCGATGAAGAACGTATTCGGAATACTTGCTACAATAATCTTGTTAATAGGCTGTGTTCATACCACCACTGCACAAAAGGACAGTACAGCGTTCGACAATAGCTTGGGGGTTGAGGTTTCATATACAGGACTTTCTTACTTGGAAAGCGCGGTCGCTGGATTTCATATTACTTACACCATGAAAAAACATGCGGTTGCACTTGGTCCGCATATCGTTTACCACGACCTTTTTGATGGGCAGAGCGATTGGGCACGTCACGGAGTTTCTTTTAAGTATGAGTATTTCCCAATCAGAAGTAACCGATTGTTCGCTCCCTTTATTTTTTATGATTTGAATTATGGATTCATCAAATCACGTAGAGGCGTAATTGTAGATACGGACGATGGTTTAAACTCTTACGGAGCGGTACGTGAAGTAGTGAGTAATTCTATTGCGCATCATTTTGGAATTGGTACGCGTTGTAGCTTCTACAAAGGATTCTATTTAAACTTGAGTGTAGGCGGTGGCCCAGCCACTTTCGGCCAATCTGTAAAGTTGCGCTCACTGCAAACTGCTTATTCCGATACGAAAGAACGCGAGCACCCTTTCAAGAATTACGAAACAGCTTTGATTTTCCGAATTGGCATCTCGTACCAAGTTGGGCTAAGCGAGTTGAAAAAAATGAAAGGGTGTTGCGATTAGTACGTAGCTGAATTTACTCCATAAAAAAACCCAACCTCTTTCGAGATTGGGGTTTTAAGTTTTGACTAAAGGAAAAGCTATTAAGCCTCTTTCTTCTCTTCGCCTTCTGCGCTATCGTCTTTCTTTTCTTCAGACTTTGGCTCTTCCACCTTCGCTTCTGGAGCTGGTGCTTCTTCAACCGTAGCTTCCGCTACAGGAGCCCCTTCAGTTTTTTTAGCTCCACCTCTTCTGCTTCTTCTAGCTTTCTTAGGCTTAGCTTCAGTGAGCAACAATTCGTTAAAGTCCACTAATTCAATCATGGCCATATCAGCACTATCACCCAAACGAGTTGCTAACTTAACGATACGCGTATAACCACCTGGTCTATCAGCAACCTTTGGAGATACTTCTCTGAAGAGCTCAGCAGTAGCAACTTTATCATTTAGGTAACTAAATACAACTCTCCTTGAGTGAGTAGCATCATCCTTAGACTTAGTGATAAGCGGCTCTATGTACATACGCAAAGCTTTCGCTTTTGCCACCGTGGTGGTAATTCGCTTATGAAGAATAAGGGAACTCGCCATGTTCGCCAACATAGCTCTTCTATGCCCCTTCTTTCTGCCTAAATGGTTAAAACCTTTTTTGTGTCTCATTACTGTTGTTCAACGTTCAAGATTTGAGAGTCAAAATTATTCCTCGCTACTTGAAGCTTGTAAATTAATCTTCGTCTAGTCTATATTTCGAAAGGTTCATTCCGAATGTTAGGTTCTTAGCATGAACCAAATCATCCAACTCCGTAAGAGATTTCTTACCGAAGTTTCTGAACTTCAACAAATCATTCTTATTGTACGAAACAAGGTCTCCCAATGTCTCTACATCAGCTGCTTTCAAACAGTTTAATGCTCTAACAGAAAGATCCATGTCAACCAATTTCGTCTTCAACAACTGACGCATGT
>DMRV01000264.1 GCA_003456455.1 Flavobacteriales bacterium | reverse complement strand
GGGCTTAGGTGGTGGTGATGGACGCTCTACATGAACCCGTATCACATCTGTGCAAATCGTTGTAAAATCAGTGCAATAGGGGCAAAGTTGTCACTAAAGTAGACGCAAGTCTGCGCAAATTGGCGCAAAGCAGCGTACCCCAAATCGTACCCCATCACATTTTGGGGTATGATTTAGCTCAATGGAGTGCTGCACAAAGATTGCGTGGTATTGCGCGCTTTTGCGTAGCTGGGTGTTGCGTAGGGTTTTTACCTTGCAAATGCGAAATCAGGAGACGTAACCAGCCTTGTTTTAATACAACATCAAGGCACAACACTGTTACGTTATGAAGTCAAAGAAATCGACCTTCAGTATTCTATTCTTTCTACGATCAGAAAGAAAAAACAACTCAGGTGCTCCGCTAATGATGCGAGTAACCATTAACGGAAAATCTGCTAAGACGTCTCTAGGCATCCGAGTACAACCTGATGACTGGGATTCCAAACGGTCTAGGTGTAGATTGCGCGAGCATATTGAGGGCAAGCGCATCAATATCTTTATTGAAAATGTCATTAGTAAATGCAACAGGGCTTTTACAACACTCCAAGATGAATATGATGTAGTGACAGCTCAAATGGTTGTTAACTCACTGCAAGGAAAAGGTGAAGGAAGACACCAGGGCATCATAGAAGTATTCCAAAAGCAGGTAGATGAGCTGGAAAAACTCATAGGAAAGAACAATTCCTACACACATTGGGTGAAAAACAGAACAGGAATGCGCCATTTGCGGGATTTTTTGAACAAAAAAGACAACGTTTCAGACATTCCAATAGGTAGATTCACGCATGATCATGTAGTTGGATTTTATAATTTTCTTAGAACAGAGAAAGGCCACGCTCATAATTCAGCAGTAAAGTGCATGTCTTTGGTGAAGAAAGTGACCAGTAGAGCCTTTCATTCAGGTTGGATCAAACGAGATCCTTTTATTGGATTTTCATTGGGATGTAAGCCAGTTGAGCGTCCTTACTTAGAACAGCACGAGATTGAAAGTATCATGAATTATAAACCTGAAAAGGAAAACTTGGAGCTCATTCGTGATTTGTTCATTTTCTCTTGCTTTACAGGACTGGCCTACGCAGATGTAAAGTCCCTCAAAGCTTCTGAGATAGTGAAAACCAGTGATGGAGTTGAGTGGATAAAGACCAAAAGGACAAAAACTAAGACCAAATCTAATATACCTCTTCTTCCTATCCCTAAGAGCATCATTCTCAAGTATGCCAATCTAGACAGCTTGGATCTTGAAGACTTAATCTTTACCGTTTACTCCAATCAAAAGGTTAACCAGTATCTAAAAACGATAGCAAAAGACGTAGGGATTGACAAAAATGTGACCTTTCATATAGCACGTCACACTTTTGCTACAACGGTGACGCTTCAGAATGGCATCCCTATAGAGACAGTGAGTAAGATGCTAGGCCACACCAACATAAAGACCACTCAGCATTACGCGAAGGTGTTGGATGCAAAGATCTGTAAGGACATGGAAATCTTAAGGAATACTCATTTGAGGATTGCGTAAAGGCAACTAGTAGGAGAAATTAAAGTGACTATTATTCAAGTTTAGTGTATTGAATCGAAAGGAGTACCTGCGGAAAGTCTTTTCTTGGGGATGTTCACTACTTCAGAGGGGCAGCGTCTTGAAATTCACCGTCATATTTTTTGGCTGCTGAACCGTCTTTGATGCACCAAGGACAAATGCCTTCAACTTCGTCAATGCAATAGAAGGGTCCTTGATAAACATAGTTTCTGTCTTGTCCGCAAACTGGGCAAGTTGTCTTTTCCTTTTTAAGGATCCCAAGTCTCTCAGCATTGGGATTGTATTTGAATGTTGGCAGCTCCTTCATATTAGTCTTGTCGTTTGTCTTATTGACTTGTCCATTGGTACAAGCATCCAATAGGACGTGACCCCTCCGCGGCCGATTGGGTTGCTTAGCGGGTTGACTTAGCGAAAAGAGTTTTTGTAAATTACTGATTTTGAGTGTATTGGATAGTTGGGTTCAAAACCCTCCCTCTCCGAGTCATAACCATTAAAAACTGCATTTGTCAAATTTTTGACCCTATATGTCTGAGAATGTATTGAGACATTAAAAAGGCCGCTCTGTGGCGGCCTTCGATTTAAGTGTGAGATTTACCATGGTAATCGTACAAGTCAAGAAAATCTTGAAGTTCAGATTTGTGAATCATTAGCTCTTCTGTAATGGAAATAAGGATGTGTTCACAGCCACGTTCGCAGCCGCAAGGTTTGATCTGGGTGATACGTTCGTTGTTCATGTTTAAATGGATTAGAGCCCGAAGTAAACGATAGATCAACCCATTAGTCGGTTGTAAACGCAAGTAAGTGTTTGAAACGTTTACAGATGGCTGCTATATGGTAGTTTGGTCGATAATTAATTGGAATTATGTTGGGATTTGGATGCTGTTATTGAAAGGCTGCTTAACTTCCCAACAAATCATCACGCCATGAAGTTGAACCTTACGTCTCTTTCCAAGGCCGAGCTGTGTGCCATGTTGCAAGAGCTCGAAGATTCAAATCCTGGGATGGTGTCCAGGCTTGCTGAGAATTGGAATGCCTCGCCTCAGTATAGAGCCATGAAGATGAAGATCCTCGCTGTCTTGAACCCCTTTCTAGACCGGGGCTTTTTAGCTCGGAAGCATGTCCGCGTACTAATTCCCCAGATGCGTAAGTTGATCGACAAGATCGAAAACGACAATGACCAGGGACATCATGCAAAGGCATTTTGGGAAGGCATGGCTATGATACAGACCTGGAACCATCAGCTCGGGGATACAGATGACAGTAGTGGATATATATCCCCAATGGTGGATTCCTGCTGGGACATCGTTGAAGACGCTATTAAATTGGAGCCTGACCCGGACCATCGGAACTCCTTCGCGAAATACCTCCTAAATATTGTCAAGCAGGATTCTTTAGCTGAATGGGATTGGTGGATCAATCCAATTGAACTGTTGCGAGACATGAAGCCCGGTCACGCCATTGATCAGGAGCTGTTAATCGCATTAGAACATCCACGCTCAAAGTGGGCGGAAGATCAACTGGCAAAAACGCGTATTGAAGTCACTGAACGTGTTCATGGAAAACAGGCAGCTGATGAACTCATGGCCTCATTGGCGCATCTGGATAGCATTCGGATTTTAAGCATTGAGGCAGCTGTGGCTGAATCAGACTATAAGCGTGCAAAGAGCCTATGCCTAGAAGCCGTTCAAAATGAAAACGAACGACCCTGGATGGGAAACCCTTGGATGGCAAGGCTATTGGAGATAGCGGAATTTGAAGGTGACAAGGATACACAGAAGACAGCCCTTCTTCACCTAATCACTAACGATAGCGATTCCGTTAAAGAACGATGGAGAAAGCTGCGCCCTATGTTGACCAGTGAAGAGGCTTTGCAATTGATAGAGCTAATCACAACGCCTGATTCCAACAACATGATCGACGTTAGTCGAGAAACAGTAGTTGTCCTTTTAGGCTCAGAGGGCTACCAGTCCAAGCTGATCGATTTTCTTAAAAGGAACATGAGCCCTGGCTCATTTTTGTTGGCAGAAAATTATTTGCCTGATGAAAAAGAATCCCTTGCTGAGCTCTGGAAACTGGAAATTCTTGATAGGATAGACTATTCCTACAACTCTCAACGAGCACCTTTGTTGGCAGATTACCTAAAGTGTATCGTTCGGTTAGTTGGCGTAGAGAAGTCTAGACTTATTAAGGCTGAAATTCTTAAAGAACATCCGCTGAAGACCTCTTTGAGAGATAGATTTGATGAGGTTCTAAGTTGAAGTTTTCATCGTAGCTGTTTTGCGAGAGAAAAACAGTTGAAATTTTCATGAAAAAAGCCTACAATAGTTACAAACTAGGCCGGAGCTTTTAGTTAATAAAATTGAGTCATGAGTTTAGGAAAATTACCATTTTTTAACGCCGGACGAGTCCTTCGGGACGCCGAATATTGCGCATTGGACATTATTAGGTGGAAAGATTTTGGACTAAAGTCCTTTCAATTCAACTATTTATTTGAGGCATATTGCTTACACATTTATTCTTTCTGGGAAATCTTAGAAAAGGAACAGTACTTAAATCAGGAGTCAGTAGATATTTTCGAGCAATTTGAAAAACAAAGGCATGATTCGTCATCTCCTTTGTTTTACATCAAGACTGCCAGGAACCAATTGGTCCATGAAGGGCCTATTCTCTTTAATTCGGCATTTGATCAAGCGGAAAATAAATATCCATGTATTGACTTTGATATGGAGACTTCGACTTTACCATCTCAATTATACTCGTCAATAGTTTTGCCTTCATTCTCAATGTTCGCAGGCATTTCATTAAGTTTAAAACCTGTGACGGACCATTGGAGCTTCAAGAAATTAGGGAATGATGTTCCCGTACCTATGAAAGACAATGGAGACTTCATGAACCCAATAGAACTTGTTGAAATGACATATCATATGCATGGCGAAATGTTCACTAGGCTGATTACAGCATCTAGAAAAGGTGAATAGACACTAAGTATACGATGGTAGTCATTAGATTAAAGTTGAAGATTACTAAGTAGAGATTCTCAAAAGAATACGAACCATAGGGTCTACAATTAATAAACTATTCAATTTGGCTACAATAGGAAACGAACCTTGGGTGAAATCCATAATATTCCCCTTGTTAAGTCAACCATTTGGGTGAAATGCCCTCCACGATCGATTGGGTTCTGCTTGTCTTCATATTCCTGATATCTAATTATTCTACCTTTCATCGAAGCTTATTTTCGGGGTAAATACATTATAGTTAATGAAAGAATTATTTAAATTAAAGCCATTGTATTTGTCTCACAACTCGACAAATGCGAGGATATATTATAACTAACCAATTCGTTTAAGCTCATGAAAAAACAAGCCTTAACCCTATTATTAACTTTTTTCAGCTCTCTGCTGATAGCACAAACCACACAACCACCTGAAAGACACTGGGTTAAGTTCGACTGGCCCCATGTCGACCCCGAAACTGGCGTAAAGTTAAATCAAGAAGATACTGGAGAAGACTGGTGGTACGACCACAAAAACACTTACGATCAAAGCGGAAATCAAACAGGTTATATCGCCGTAGGATTTAACTACGGTATTGGAAGAATTACAGACTACGATCTTGCTGATATTGATGGAGACGGATATTCTGATGGATTTGAATATTGCAATTCTGATGACAGCCACTCAAAATATAACCAAGGCCCATATAAATTAGAGTTATTCGAAGAACCTGGAAGAATCAGACGATGCGGAAGAGCAATGATGATGGCTTACGATCTTCAAGGAAATGAAGTTTTCTGTCGGAACTATAATCAAGGTGAGTTTATATCGGTGATTCAAACAGATGATGGTGGATTTCTAGCAATGGGATATACAAATTCGACTGTGAATGTGCCCAATTCACCTGTAGACGTTTATAGCAATCAGCGACCAAGTTATATAGGATCAGGCGATTACCTCTATTACAACCCAGTATCTAGTACGAACATGAGTCACTTCAATGCTGAAGTTCACTGGGATAACATCTTAAATGAATACGTTTCCGATAGTTATTCAAAAAAAGGGACAAGACCATTTCTCGTCAAGACCGATGCAAACGGGGATATCCTGTGGAATTTTCAGTATGGAGGATTTAACTTTAAAACCAATGAAGATGAGGCATTTGGGCAAAAAATGTTATGGGGAGATATTGTAAAGAACGGAACAGGATACTTATTGGTATACAGTACCCAAACACATAATACGAACATCTCAGTACAGGCTCATTTAAAGTATAAGTCATTTGTAATAAGTATTGACAAAGATGGATTCGTGCTATGGAAGCAGCAGATTCTATCAGACGGTGACCTAATAGAGTCGATAGCCAAACATCCTACACAGAACAAGTATGTTCTCTCGGGAAATAGACAATACGCAGCAGTTCTAGATGCCAACAATACTTATCAAATGTTCAACCAAAGTGTCGTTGTAACTGAGATTACACCAAACAGCACAGGATTCACGTATAATTGGAATATCAATGGAAAGAATCACTTAGAGTATGGTGCCGTACTCAGTACTCCAACAGTATCTAGATTACGGTCTAAATCCACCGATGTAGATTATAAAAGTAACGGAGATATCGTACTCCCTTTCATCGATAATTGTGAGTATTGTACAGGTTCCAAGCACAACATAGGTTCAGGAAAAGTTGTTGTCATTAGTAGTCCGAATGCTACACCAACGACAATAAACATTGGGCTGTGTAATGCCTATGATTTCAAAATTGGCGTTACCCCAACCAATGATGGAGGATTTGCGTTGGTAACGTCAAAAGGAAAGTACGACGCCACAGGGAACAACCTTAGCGTCCTTGATCAAACCGATCCTGATTTAAGGAGCCTTTTTCCAGACTCGTGGTTTACCGATGACTCAAGAACCAATCTAGTATGGTGGGTTGGAGATCAATTGCATGACTGGCTTAAATACTGGGACACTGACACTTACATAATCAAGTTCAACTCCTCTAACATTGAAGAATGGGATCAAACTTACGACAGCCATGATGAACCTCGTGCTGCTTATCCGGGTGATTTAAAAAAGCAAGAGTGTGTTTATGCTATTAGCCAAGCTCAAGACGGTAGCTTTGTTGTTAGTGGTAATTCTAGTCACAACTTTGACGATTGTATGCTTTTAAAGACCTTTAGCCCTTGTCAACAAGATCTTGCCTTCGATACTTCAGCGGATTTAATTGTTAATAGCAACACCACATGGAGTACAAATAAGATTATAGGTCACAACATTATTATCGATAACAACAGCACATTGACCATTGACGGTGCCACTATTGAGTTCGGAGATTATCAGCAGTTGGGAAGGATGATTGGTGTCCATATTAAACCTGGGGCGAAGCTTAAACTCATCAATGGTGCTAAACTTACATCTGTACAAAATTGCAACGACAGTAAGTGGCTTGGTATTAATGTCTACGGTAACAAGTCTCTTTCTCAGACTGAATCCAATCAAGGGACTATAGAAATTGTCGGAACAGCCTCTAATCCCGTTGTTATCGAAAATGCAGATGATGCAATTTCAACAAGAGGTTTTATTTCCTACATGACAAACAATATTGATTGGAACAGCTTTGGAGGGATAATTAAGGCTACCCACTGCGTATTCAAAAACAACCTTAGGGACGTGGCTTTTTGGAAATATGAAAATAAAGAAGGTGCCATAAACAAACCCAATATTAGCTTCTTTGAATATTGCACGTTCACAAAAGATAGACCTTATGCTAACCCCACTGCATATAGAGCAGGAATGGTGAGCATGTGGGGGGTGAAAGGTGTTCGCTTCACGGCTTGTACTTTTGACAATGATTTTATAGCGCTTGAAAAACAGCAAAACACAAACGGTATATATAGTATCGATGCTCGTTTTAAAGTGGATTGGAAATGCACTGCCATGAATCCTACAGACGGCTGCACAAGCGCGGACAGCAGTTACTTCAAAGGAATGTATTGCGGTATAAGAATGCTTTACACGAACTGGTCATTAGTAGGTCCTTATACAGTGATCAATGGTACAGAGTTCAAAAGCATAAACGGAGTGTATGATGGCGGAAATTCCAACAACTCATTTACTCGTAATTCCTTCTACACCCCTAAAAACAGTTCCAGTGCAGCCAACCAGCCTGCACCCTATGGGCTTTACCTTGATTATTCCTCGGGATATGTCGTTGAAGAGAATTATTTCAAAGGTTCTGGTACAGGAGTTTACAACGCTGGGGTTGTAGTCAATAACAGTGGGTCTTTACATAATAATATCTATAAGAACACTTTTGACAATGAGTACATGGGGATCGATGCACAGGATCAAAATCGAAATTATACAGGTAAAAAAGGATTAGAATTACTCTGCAACAATTTAAGCAACGGGACCTACGACATTACTGTTCAAGGAGATTATAGTAATTCCAGCCATGGGATTCAATTGAACCAAGGAAGTGCTATCAACTTAGCTTCTAATACGTTCTCATTGTCTGGTGGTACTTAT
>DMRV01000476.1 GCA_003456455.1 Flavobacteriales bacterium | reverse complement strand
AGCCAACCAACCTTCGCAAGCCACTCCAAAAACATCAGACTCCCAATGAATGGTTAAACAGCCAGATGTGGCAATGATGGTAGGAGGCAAGTCTTGTCCCGAAAGGGGTAGCCCAATCTGGGGCGAATTAATGTTTGGACCATCATAAAAAGTCATTACGTCATAACTAGCTTCCGAACAGAACTCGAAGAAAGTCATCTCAATGCTGATGGCATTCGGCACACAAATTGTCATGGTGTAATCCTCGCCATGGGCGTAGTCATCACCATTCAATCCGCCATCGCTGTCTGTGAAATAACCTTCACAATCGTCTGTATTGATATCACCAACAAGCGGGAAAGTGGTTTGGGCCACAGCTGCCATACTCATCAGAAAAAAAGCGATGAGGAGATATGCTGGTTTAAACGTGTTCACGGGCGAAAAACGGTGATGGTGTCGCTTTCAACTAGTTCACTCCAACGTCCGTTTCGGTCTTTAATCATGACCTCAAACTGCAAACGCTCTACGGTATCATTTCCGAGAATGAACAGGTTATTTAATCGAACTGAAAGTTTGCCTTGAATAGGCACATTGGCATCAATTGGCGCTAATGGTGCTACATGATATAAGTCTTCGAACTGCAAACGACTATCCTTTACGCTTAAAGACGTTACGTTCGGGTCTAGGTAGCCAAGATCACCGTTGTAGTCGTAATAGTCGAATGAAATAGTCACGGTGTCCGTGAATTCTTCAACCACCATTGGCTCCACTGTGAGGTTAGAAATTACAGGTATATCAGAAGGCTCCTCCTTGCAAGAAGCGAAAAGCACCGTAGCAAACAGGAAGATCATCAGTTCACGAAAACCCAAGAGAAATTCCTTTTGATGTATAACTGGCTTCCGTCCTGCGGAATCTGTGTGGTATCGATTTGCAGCGGATCTTTCAGAAAAACACGCATGTAGTACGTGCTGTCGGATGCAAACGAGTTAGCAGCAAAACTGAACTTGTGGTTAAACTCGGTTGCGTTATTCTGAAAGTCCGCGTGTGTTTCTGGGCTTCCAAGTAGTTGGAGGTTATATTCTGTGGCTGTCGTATCCACGAAATCAATCTTACCACTCATCTTCACCTTATTGTATTCTAAGGTTGAAAGCGAAGATTCCAAATCGTTTACGGCAAACCAAACAGTAACCTGCTGCGATCCAAGCGGCACATTTATTCTTCCGTTAAGGTTGCACGGGTTTCCATCAGCTTCGGCATAAATCCCTGAGATACCCGGTTGTTGGTTATTAGAACCTGGTTCGTTTCCGAACATGTCTAGCGCCCCGTTCATAATCCAATCGGTGATGTTGGAAAGGTGTTCAGCCTTGTTTGCATTCCATTCAGAATCTGGATCATAAAACGCATCCAAAGGCATAATTCCCGAAATCCCATCAATGTCTTCGTTCAGGCGCAGCCATAGAATCGATTCAGACAGGGATGCAGGTTTAACGCGGTATTCATACGTTTCGGCAGGATTGTTTTTTACAATTGGATGAAGCACCAATGTATTGTACGAACTTTCAATTGTTCTGAAATCAGGTTCAAATGTGCCGTCATGGCAACCAGAATTAGCGCATGTTGGTTTAAAGATATTCTGATGCAATCCTACAAAACTTGCAGGGTCGATGTTTTCAATTTGAGTTGTGTCTTCTGGCGGAAAATTGTCCAAATCATCGAACGGGTTCTTCTCATCCTTCGTACAACTGCTCATTGCCAATAACAGAATTGCGATATATGGAAACAGATTTTTCAAATCCTGTCGAATAAAGATTGGGCAGTTGATGAAATGAGTCCGCTGCTGGTTACATCATCCTTAAACCCAAGAATTTCTGCGATGGTTGGGCAATTGTCTGCTGTTTCACCAATTTGGTTTCCAATTCCACCACGAACAAGATTCGTAGGAACATTCGGGCCGACCATTTGCGTAAAGACTCGCTGTGTATTTGCATCCGAGTGGTCAAATGATCTCCAATCGTTCTCGTCTTTGATTGGATTTGAGTTCAGGTTTCTTCCACATTCAGGTGTTACCAGCATAATCGTATTGTTTGCCATTTCAGGAATCTGATTGATTTGATTCCACATGTGACCGACTGCGTGATCGGCACGGTGCAAGGCTTTCAAATATCCCGTGTAATCACTGTGGCAAGCATCCACGGCTCCAAGATTAACAACAGTCAAAGTCGGTTTAAACCATTTCATTACTTCAACAGCGTAGCCAACCGTGCTCAAATCGCCATTATCTGCAACTGGTGGTTTTGCAATATTCCCACCCAAATTGTACATCTCTCGCATGAAGAGTTTGATGCTTTGCTTTTCCTCTTCCGTATTGTAAATCGTGTCAATAGTTCCTCCAACGTTTTCAAAGTTGTTGTCGAGGAAATATTTCATCTGATAGATCTGATCTAACTCTTCTTCAGGATGATAGATTTTCGCGTTAGACAAATGTTCCTGTCCTTGAGAACCGAATGTGATTCCTGGAGCAAGGAAGTTTGCGCCATATTCAGCGCCATAATCCGCGTGCTGACTGTAGTTCATCAATGGTGTCGAGTTTCCGATGCCATTTCCGATAAACCAAGTCTTAGAAGCAGGAGTTCCAAGGTGCCTTCTTGTGTATTCAAAAATAGTTGGGTTGAGTGGCTTTTGTCGCAGGCCTTGAGAAAAAAGCGTGTTGCCTTGAAGTAGCGCATTCATACCGCCATAATGCCCAGCATGGCTGCTTCTTACTTCTCTAAAAAGCGTTCCTTGCTGTTGTAAAGTTGAACTGAGAATGGCCGGAATTGGCGTGTCTCCAGCAAGATTCCCATCTGTTCCGTAAACAACTTTTTGGGTTGGAGCTGTACCATTAAGCATGTTGGACATGATGTTTCCTTGAATAGGAATCCCTTGACTTTGGTCGAGATATGTTTGCTCCACACTTTCTTGCTGTCTAACACCTCCAGCAAACATCACCATAACCACATGCTGCGCCAACTGTGCTCCAGTAGCAGCAAACAAACGCCCAGACGGAAGTATGTAAGGGGCAATAATTGCACCTGTAGTTGCGGCTGCCGCTTTCTTAATAAAACCTCTCCTTTTCATGGCTCAGTAATATTGATATTCATCGCTTAGCGCGAATGAGAAATACACTAATTC
>DMRV01000415.1 GCA_003456455.1 Flavobacteriales bacterium | reverse complement strand
CCAAGTGAATCTCGATGATTAACTGCTCCTTTAAAGATGAGCGAAACAGGAGAGAAGCCTCGGTGAGGATGTGGTCCAACGCCTGCTTCTTTTTCCTTTTGCCCGCCAGGCAATACGCTTGCCCAATGGTGTATAAGTAAAAACGGATCTATCTGCTCAACACCATTTACAGGTAGCGATTGGTCTAATATGATGCCGCCCATGTTTACTTTTTGGGCGGGAATGATTTTGTGTATTGAACGTGTCATGATATAAAACTAATGTTTAAACATTGATTCAACAAGAGTAAGGCGAAAAGGGTTCAATTTACATTAACTCGAGTGGTCATAGATAATCTTCCATTCATCCCCAAAACGTTTCCAAATGAGTGTGAAAAGTCCGTTAGGTTCATCAGATTCGCGTATGAGTTTCCATTTTCCTGTAACGAGATAATTCTCCGTTCCCATTGGTTCTACATTCAGAATGTCAAACTCCAATTTCCCCATTGCAGCTTTATCAGGATAACTCTTTTTGTAATTATCGAGTGTTGCTCGCCAGCCGTAATTGATGCCCGATTTACCGATGAATCGTAGCGAATCCGACTTCCAATAGCCTTGCATAAAACAATCGATGTCACCATCGTTCCAGCATTCCTGTTGCTCAGCAAGGACTGTTCTAATCTTTTCTTCGGCTTTCATATCTGGTCTGATTGGGTTGCTACATGAGAATAACAGAGCAGTAAGTAGAATGGTTAAAGTCGATTTCATTGTATAAAAGTAAGCCCGCAACTCAAAAGAGCGCGGGCTTGACTACTGTAGTGTGAAACAGACTTATTTGGCTTGCTTCATTTTTTTGCGTTCCATGTGCTTTTTCTCGCGCATTTCCATTTTCTCCTTTCGCTGCGCATCAACAAATTTACGCTGTTCTGGCGTAAGAATGCTTCTAACTTTCAGCTGAGATGCGATTTTCGACTTTTCCATTTCAGCCTTCATTTTTGCTGATTTATCAATCAAGCTATTAATCTGCTGCTGATCTGGATTTTCTGCCGTTTTCAGCGTATTTAACTTAGAACGAAGGTCTTTCATTTCCTTACGTTGTGGCTCAGACTTCTTACGGCTTTCCGCCTTAATCTTCTGTATTTCTGCTTTTTGCTCCTCTGTTAAATTTGGGATGTCGGCCATCATGTCGTGGCGTCTTTCCTTTTTAAATTCCGCTTTTTTTGCTGGAGCGGTTTCAGCGTTTTGTGCGAAGCTGCTTCCTGTAAGAAGTACTGCTACGCCAATTGTTGCCATAATCTTTTTCATGTCCGTTGTTTTTAAAGTTTGTATGAGTCAGACGCCAATAACGTTGCCAAGGTTTAATCTATGGACTAACGTTTTCCATTTTCCTCACGGATGGTCTCCATAAAAGTTGAATTTGCCATAAAGCCATCGTCCCCATCGCTGTACTCAGGTTTAAGCCTATCCACAAAATACATTTCAATTTCGCCTTTGTTTTTCGCTTTAATCTTTCCGCGAGGGGTGCATTCAAAATAATCCTTCACTAAACTATAGGTAGAGCCACTAATGTTCACCTTCATCACGTCTCCACTGCTTTCCATGCGAGCTGCGGTATTCACAGCATCTCCCCAAATATCAAATGCAAATTTGTTCTTGCCCACAACGCCCGAAATCACGCTTCCAGTATGAATTCCCAAACGGAGTTTCCACGCCTTTTCCCCTTTCAACTCTTTCTTGCGATTTAGTTCCAATAGAAGATGAATCATTTCTAAGCCAGCAGCTACAACCGCCATTGGGTTAGTGATGGTGCGAGTTGGAATGCCGCCAGCTGCCATATACGCATCTCCAATGGTTTTAATCTTTTCTATACGGTATTTATCCATTACGCCATCAAACAGGCGAAAATGTTCATCCAACGAACGCACTAATTCTTGATGCGAT
Organism: Flavobacteriales bacterium; assembly: GCA_003456455.1. Classification (GTDB taxonomy): domain Bacteria; phylum Bacteroidota; class Bacteroidia; order UBA10329; family UBA10329; genus UBA10329. The sequence goes on along the minus strand of DMRV01000415.1, from coordinate 1,234 downwards.
ATACCCTCAGTTATAGTGGTAAAACCTACGAAATCGGTAAAAAGCACAGAGACCATATCGTATTGTTGAACGGAAGCGTAACCGTTCTTCTTAAGTTCTTCAGCCGTTTCGTGCGGTAGAATATTGAGCAGTAAATCATCTGAACGCTCCTTTTCGTGACGTAGTTCCTTGGTGCGGTCATCCACCATTTCTTGCAGTTTCTGCTTTTCAGCAATAAGGCGTTTCTCCCGAATTTTTATGATGGAGAAAACAAATGCAATCAACAATAACGAACAGATGACGATAAACCACCACGTCATCCAAATAGGAGGCTCTATTTTAAAAGTGAATGTTGCTGGCGTTTTATTCCAAATGCCATCTGTATTCACAGATTGAACATTGAACGTGTAATCTCCTGGCCGTAAATTGGTGAATGAATGATTGTTCTTGTTTTCAATTAGAGACCATTCATCGCTGAAGCCCTCCAATTTCCACTGGTATTTTACATGTGAAGGTGACCTGAGGTCAATTCCGTTGTATCCTATTGTCAAGTTGTTCTCTGCATAAGGCAAGCGGAGGTTTTTTGGTAATTCGAAGTAGCCTTCAACTCCATCCGAATATTCACTCATTCGCCAATTTTCATTTGCAAATTCTAAGCTGACATTGGTAATGTGAAGTAGATTTTCTACCGCATTAGCTGGTTTGGATTCTGGGTTATAGCGCGTTGCACCACGTATAGTTCCGAACCAGATTCCAGCTGAATTATCAAGACTAGACGCGTTTTCATTTGTCTCGGTTCCAATGAACCCTTCGGTCATTCCGAAATGCAGCACATCCTTTATTTCTGACCGGTTGTTGAGGAGTAATTGATCCACTCCCGAAGCAGTTCCTGCCCAAAGATTTCCTTCTGCGTCAAAAATTAATTGATGAATATCGTTTGAGGAAAGCCCTTGTTCTGTTCCAAAATGCTCAAAATCTTTTGCGGAGATGGAATCGAACGAAAGACGGCAACGGAATAGGCCAGCACCTTCAGTAGAAACCCAAATAAATCCATTTGAATCTTCTTTCAAAGAAGAAACATCTTTTAATGAGCTTGGCACATCTACTTCTGTAAACCAGTCGTTTTCAAAAATCACGATTTTTGAACTCAAGTAGCCAATCCAAACACGACCAAACCGGTCTTGAAGAAGGCTTGAAACCTCACTTTCGTTAATGTTCGGATTACTGTGGTATTGGTTGAAACCGAACCCGTTTT
>DMRV01000412.1 GCA_003456455.1 Flavobacteriales bacterium | reverse complement strand
ACTTCGGGGTTTTTATTTAGCCGTTTGCAATATGTGCCGAGTTGATGATAAGCGAAATAGGGAACATCCGTGAATGCCAAGACCACCATTACAATGGCGGTTATCCCACAGAAGAGCAATAGGAAACGAGCCGATTTCTTCAACACCTTCATAGTTGCGCTCGAAAGTAAACCTAAAACTCAATAGGCTTTAGACCAATAATCTCTTCTGCAAACCGGAAGCTCGCTAGTTTCACGGGTTCGACATCGGGATTACGCAGTGGATTGGCAAGCACGTGGGCAGCAACTGGGAATTCAACCATCTGTTTTTGAGCTTCAATTGTGCCCAACTGAGGCATCATTTGTCGCATAGCCTCAACAGAAACTACGTTGTCTTGGGTTTCCTCATCCTTATAATATCCACCCACAAAAATAGGTTGGCTAACTTTTGAAAACGTTTCGTTAGTCATCGTGCAGTCTATAAGAGATCGAACCGAAACCAACCCTTCAATTCTGTATTTGGTTTGCCAGTATTTTTTGAACTCGTCTGGGGCTTCGTATTGGCGATAGTCACTACCCATTACGAGCCGTACAATTTGCAATCCCCAAGGTTTGGTAAGCATTTTTGAGTTTGGGTCAAAGATGTCGATGTTGGGTGAGTAGCAAATGAGCGCTTCAATCTCCGGGTCGTGTGCAGCAAGGTAGATTCCCAATGTTCCACCCGTAGAGGTGCACATGATAATGACCTTTTTGCCAATTTGTTTTCCAACGGCAATAGCTTCTTTGGCTGATTCCAAATAATTGTATGGGGTTAGGTCAATCATCGGTTCGGTGGTGTCTAGCCCGTGACCGTACAGCCTGGGTAAATACATATTACAACCGTATCTTTTGGCAAACGCACGATGGACAGGATTTCCTTCTTCTCCCGAAGCGGTGAAACCATGGAGATACACTACCGCGTATTCTGTGACCGAAATAGAATCGTTGTACCACACAAGCCTTGCTTCATTATCTGGTTTCAGCGTTTTGAAACTCCTTTCTTTGCTTGCTATCCAACTATCCAACGAATCAATAGGTATTGAAACTGAAGTAGGAGTAGGGTCTAATTTTGGTTCGGTTGGTACTGGCCCGAGCATGAGCGTGACCGAAAGCGCTATGATGAGGATTAGGGCGAAGTAGGCAGCTTTTTTCATTTAACTGATTTTACGTCAAGCGCGTCGCGCAAGCCATTTCCTACTAAGGTAAAAGCAAGTACCATTAGAAGTATGGCTGCGCCCGGAATAAGTGCTAAATAAGCTTTATCCATAATAATGTAGCCGTAGTGGTCTTTAATCATGGCGCCCCAGCTCGGAATAGGCGGCTGTGCTCCAATTCCTAGGAAACTTAGCCCAGCTTCAATCAAAATAGCAGAAGCAAAATTCGCTGCTGATATGACGATGACGGGTCCAAGAATATTGGGTAGAATATGTTTGACAATGGTTCGGTAGCCCGAATAACCCAAAGCGCGACAGGCTTCTACGTATTCCTTCTCGCGAATACCGAGAATCTGACCACGAACAATACGTGCCACATCAACCCACATGGCCAATCCAACAGCAACAAACACTTGCCAAAATCCTTTGCCCATGGCTAGGGTGATGGCAATTACAAGTAGGAGCAAAGGAATACTCCACACTACGGTTACAAACCACATGACTACATTATCTATCCAGCCACGGAAAAAACCGGCCAACGAGCCAAGCAGAATTCCTATAAACAATGAAATACCAACAGCAACAAAACCAATGCTGAGGGAGATTCTAGTTCCTAAAACCATCCGGCTCAGTAGGTCACGACCAAATCGGTCGGTGCCTAGCCAAAAGGTTCGTATTTCGATAAGTTCTTGCTCAACTTCTGTGGAGGTTTTTCCTTCGGATGATAAAGCCGAGAAAGCATACTTGACTGTCTCACCGTCATTTGGTGTGTCGCCCGTAAAGCGTTCGATAATCAGCGTATCATTAGAGAACGAATGGCTGTAAATCGGCATCCAAGAATAAACCTCTTGTTTTCCTAGAAGTAGAATATCCAAGAAATCATCTTTTGAGACAGATGTACGTGGCACTTTAAGGAATGTGAAAGTCGAGCCAGGTTTTTTGGCTGCCAACTCAATAATTTGTCGGTTGGCGTGCGGACTTCCATCGGGCGTAATCAAAGGACCAAGGAAAGCTAGAGTAACAGCAATCAGAATAACCACAGAACCAAATATGGCCGCAGAATCTTTCTTAAATCTGCGCCTAGCTAATTGCCCGAGTGATGTGCCTTTTTGGTTACTCATTAACTTTTATTTCTCGCCCTTTCCAAACGTAGTTCTTCACATTTCCGAAGATGCCAAGAAATGTAACGTAGATGGATATGAAAATTTCGGCAATCAGAATATGTCCAATACCGCAATGAGGTTGAAGATCGCGGCTGGCTGTTCTTGTAATAATCAGGTCTAAAAGTGTTTTGATAAAAAGAATCCACATTAATCTATCAGCCCAATACGAACCAAAGGCCACAATGATGGCAATGAATGAAACAAACGCGGCCACATTTGCTAAGTAAGTGATAATGGCTGTGCCTTTTACCAACCAGTTGCTGTAGCTCCCTTTTTTTGAAAGCCAACGTTTGCGCTGCTCCCAAAAAGTAGCGTAGGTTGGTTGCGGTCTCGTGGAGATAGCTGCTTCGTAATGCTTCACAAACCGAACGGACTCAGGCCATTTTTCGCTGAAATGGAGCATGGTAAAAACATCATCTCCCGAAGGGTTTTCTGAATTTCCATAGCCACCTACTTCTTCAAAAGCTTCTTTATCAAAGAACAGGTTGGCACCGTTTGCCATAATCGGTTTGTGGTAGGATGCAAATCCGCCCGTCAATCCCATTATCGCTAACATTTCCAAAGATTGTACGCGTTCTAGAACGGTAATGGCTGGCTCCAAAACAATCGGACCAAGCAGCATCTTCGTTTGATTCTCTTGCCAATGAGAAATCATGCTGACGAGCCATTCTGATGCAACGCGGCAATCTGCATCAACTGTGGCAATAATGTCAAATTGCGCTTCTTGCATTCCACGTTGGAGTGCGGTCTTTTTGCCTTCTCCAATGACCTTCGAAATCACTTTGAGTCGTGGAAAACTTGCTTTAAGCGCCTGACACTTTTCTAAGGTTTGGTCTTCAGAATGATCGTCAATCACAATCAATTCGAACAAGTCAAGAGGGTAACTCTGATTGAAAACATCTCGAACAATAGTTTCAATATTATCAGCTTCGTTTCTCGCGGCAACTAGAATACTCACACCTA
>DMRV01000428.1 GCA_003456455.1 Flavobacteriales bacterium | reverse complement strand
ATTACAGCCGACATTCGAGAAAGAGGTATTGATTTACAAAGGTCAGGTGGTTTTTGAGAAGCGGTTAATGGCAACATTTAGAAGAATGCCAAAGTTTTTTCAGAAATACGAGGCTTGTTTATTTTCATAAACAAAGGATAGTTTTCGGTTCGGACCCCACCGAGTTCCTTGAGTTTGACTAAGAGAGGTCCACTTGCAATAGACAGGACTGATAATCGAGGAAACTAAACTTATAGTGCATATTTTACGGATTCAGTACGGAAGCAATGAGAGCCAATTCTACTAGACTTTTAACTTACTATGATTAATCCTTTTAACGAACTCTGCTGGCACAAGAGACATACAGTAGTTTTTCAGTATTTTTTAGTAATTGCATTTTTCTTTGGTTTTCTCACCTTTTTTTCATGGACGGAAAGCCAAAATATTTGGCAAGCGAGCAGAGTATTGGGCGTCTATTCAGTCTCAGAAGTTCTCATATATTCACATGCTCAACTTGCGAGTTTTGTCTTTCTGTATAATGCTCAGTTTGTATCTATCTGCGGTCTGAATCTGTGGCTTATGCTTGCCTTAGTTGTTTATTTAACCAGTTTCTATGTACTTAGAAGGACGTTCTCGGAGTTGAGATTGAATACATGGTTGCTTTTGCTTTTTTTTCTTAATCCCGTAGTTTATCACTACATCGTTTGGCCATTTTACACTGGGGTTTCATTTCTCGGGATATCCGTTTTTGTATATGGCTCAATATTGTCATTTAAACGAAAGAAGTTTAGTTTACTGGTGGTGATTGGATTGTCGATTTTCGCTCTATTCAATTTGAAGCTCAATTTTATTACGGTACTATTGTTTGCTGTCCCTGTTTTCTTGTTTCGGATTAGAATGGGCGCTACCATAAGGTCTGTTTTGGTGCTCATAGCAATTGTTTCGCTGCCATCACTGACTCAGGTGGTGAAGAATCGAATCTTTTTTGGAAAAACTATAATCTCTTCATGGGCAAAGTTCAATGTTGGTCGAGCCTCTTGTGAAAATGACGTTGCAGGGTTCTCAAATCTACAAAGCTTGAATGAAGGTTGCCTGCTAGATTGCAAGTACAAAGATATCCACTGGCTTCATGATTTTTTTTGGAACCATCATAGGATCATAGATATTTCAGAAACCGTTGATATTGGTTCATGCTTTGATTTAAAGTTTAAGTTGAAGCAATCGATACTAGCCTGTATGTCGATTTTGTTGTACGATCCTCTGGATTACGATATGGCCATTACAAACCAACCGACACTGAATTTGTATAATCCGATTCCGGTATATTTCGATTGGGACACAACGACTTGTAGACTGGAATCACCTATCGTTAGTCAGAACGGAAATATGAGTGTTGGAAGAGTGAACATTGTCGGATTATTACTTTTTTTAGGTGCTTTTTTTCTTCTGGTTTTTTCGGGGAGTGTTAAAGACTGGAGCCAACCGGGCAAATGTCGAACCAGTGGGATGATGTTTTGCTGTTATCTAGACTAATACTCTAACAACAAAGCCATAACATCAAACAATTACCATCTTCAGGTTTTGCAATATGGAAAACCATTCATTCTTTAAACCTGATAGCGAATGGATTAAACCAATTATGAAAGGGCGGTTTTTGGCTTTAAATCACTCCCTTAAGGCTGACTAGACCATTTGCGGTAAATTGTTTCTCCCACAATACTATAGCCCTTAGCTCTCATATGGTCATCATAGTTCCAATAAAGGTGGTTCCCTCCAGCTTCTTCCTCTTCAATTTTTGAAGTGAGGTCGTAGTATTTTACCCTGAGTTGTTTGCATATCTCGCCAAGCTGCACTTGGTTTACGTTGTATTCAGGGTCAGTAAACGAAATGTTGCGGCTAAACCTCAAACTCGAGCGATGGTCAAATTGGAGATAGTAATTTGTCACCTGGTTCCGAGAAGGGATGTAAACCACAATGGGCTCGAACTTGTATTTCTCAGAGTAATACCTAAAAAAATCTATAGGAACGAGGAACTTTGAAGCTTCTCTAAGGCCTTTTTCCATCCTAAACATTTCATTTAGTTTGAATGGATTGAATTTAGCGCTGAGCATGTTCTCAACAAGTGACGAGTCCGCATTTAAGTACATTTCATCAAGTTGATCCCGGAAAGGAAATTTCGGCTCATTTACCGAGGGTAGTAAATTATTAGATTGAAATGAGAATCTGAACGGAATAGGATTCCTCTGTCGGTGCTGATTCATCAGTTCCAAAACGCGAGGTTGGCTGTTGTCGAAATAGGTTTCTTTTAGGTTGTAGGCAGGGATTTTTATTTCACTCGAAGTAAAGTCATTCGCGTAAATAACCAAGAACACAACATCTGGACTAAATATTGGAACCGCATCGGCAATAAACTGTAAGTACTGCTCCATCCCTACCCCTAACATTCCAGCATTCATCACTTCTATTTCAAAACCTGAATTTGCTCTCATAAAGCAATTTGGAATCGTTTGTTCTTCTGGAGCCATTATACCTTCGACAAAACTGTCACCAACAAAAAGTATCCGCTTTTTTCCTATCCGCTTTTTAATTATCCATTCATTATCTCTAAACCCGTACATATTGTAGTCCACCTTACATGGACTAACGGTATCTGGCAAAGACCACCAATTGAAAGACTTGTTTCTAACGAAACTACCTGCTTGACCAACCTTTAAAACGAATGAAGATCTGTCAAAATTGGAAAGCTCTGGAATAGGGAGTCCAACCCGAAACACAACCTCTTGAAACAAGAAGATTAGTAGTAAATAGGAGATAATCTTTTTAGGACGAGACATATCTGACAAACTTCAGAAACGAAATCAATAGATGAAAGCCAGCCAGAAATTATATGCAGGTCTTGCCTAATTTAGGCGACTGTATTCAATAATGGTCACGGATGACTGATTCAATTCTTTACAAGTTGCGGAAGCATTTGGTTTCAATTGTTGCTGTACTATTTATTGCGCTCGTTTTGTTTGGTGCAATTTTCCCGGTTGATTTTTGGGGCGTACATTACTTGCGCTTCCTGGAATTTCCACAGAAACTCACAATATCTCTCATAGCGTTTGCGGCAATTCTCATTCCCAACGTGCTTAATCAAAATCAGAAAACACAACAAGTTGGAAATCCAACGAATTGGTTACGCCAACTTTTACCCTTTATGGGAGCGGCAATATTCGCATTCTTAATTATTGAATATCCAGTAGCGTACGACCCCTATGGAGATGCGGTCAACTTTGAAAAAAACCTGTCCAAAATAGCTCGGATGGACCCCGCTGTCATGAGCACGCTTTTTGGGTTTAGTCTAGATGCTTGGTCTGGGCAGAAAACAATGGAGGCTTTGGTAAGCCTTATCTCAAACTATAACCAAATCACAATCGGTGAGGCTTTCAAACTTATTGACCTCGTCTGTGGTGTTGGCTTTTCCTTTTTCTGGATATACTTCTTAACGCAGCAGTTCAATAATTTATTCTTAATAGTCACACTATCAATTATTGGCCTGACGGCACCTTTTATGCTCAGTTTTTTCGGACGGGTCGAAATTTACCCCCCTGCATTATTGTTTTTGCTAATGTGGGCGTTGGTTCTAATCAAGTATCTCAAGAGCAAAAACCTAACGTGGCTTATTCTACTTATAGCTTTGAATATTCTCTGCATCAAAGCCCATCCAATGGCTGTGCTTTTGCTTCCTAGCACAATATTTTTGATTGCAGCTAAAATCTCGCAATCAGTGCAATCGAAACTGAACTGGCCTAACACCTTACGTTATGTTTTTATTCCCATTGCGCTTGTGGGTTCAGTGGTCTACTTTTTTGTTTTTGAAGACCACATCGATGACCGTAGTCTACAGCAAAACACAATGCAGTATGATCACCTTTTTCTTCCGCTATTCTCACCAGATGCACCACTAGACAGATACAATGTCCTCAGTTTTAATCACATCTGGGACTTTCTGAATCTCATTTTTCTTTGGTCTCCCGCGGCAATCTTTATCATATTGACTGGGGTTTTAATCGGAAAGACGAGATCAATTTTTGACAAACCAGAGTTCATTCTTATTGCTGTCCCATTTATCTTATTCTCGGTATTGTTATTCGTAATCAACCCTATTCTGTCCATGCCAATGGATTGGGATCTTTACAGTTTACCAGCACCTTTTTTATTAATTCTTTCTGTTCTGGTTCTGGGTTCTTTGAAAAGCAATTTAGCAGGACAGCTCTTACCTCCAGCCCTTGCGATAGCTGTTCTTGGAAGTTCTTTCATTGTAATGCATGGATCTAAGTCAGAGATTGCTAATAGGTTGGAGTCGGTTGCTATCCGAGTTAACAAGACTTACTATGAATGGACGATGAACATCATTGAAAGGGCAGATTCAATTACGGGTTTAACGCCAGATGAAATTTACAGAAACCGAGAAAAGTTAGACGCAATAATGCGGCCGAACGCGAGAATCGGTATTGACCGAGAATTTGCAGAACTTTTAAGAGAGCAAGCTAAGTACCGCTACAAAGTCGAAAAGGATTTTGATTCAGCCAGAAAGATCATGAAAGAAGCAGTGCTTTATGACTCAATTGGGGGAAACAATCAAATGACCCTTATGGAAATAAACTTTCTTGAAGGAAACATGAAGCAAGCGTACCTTCATAGTACCAAGCTGCTACAACTGAAGCACCCATCGGAGGAACAGGCATTAAAAATGGCAATTCACTGTGCATTGGAGGCAAATCTATTTCAAGAGGCTTTGATTCACTCAAATGATTATCTCAAAACTTGGGGAGACCCTTTGGTGAGCGAGGTGAAAGAAAGAATCATAAATGGCAACAACCCGCAAGAGTTGAGGTTTTTGTTTTCAGGCTCAAGCCAACAAAAGTGATTCGTTAACTAAAGCACGGACAACCTTGACTTAATGTCGGCCAAGGAAAAGTGAGTTAGACGTGAAAAAATAGGACAATGAAAACGGCTTCAAAAAATGGAGCTTCCTCTTGTATTATTTAGTCCATAGGATTCTCAAAACCCAAAAACTGTGCAGTTTCATCAAGTTCAGGGTTCCAATTCAGGTCCTAACTTGTCTAGATTGAGTTTGCTTTTTTTAGCGTTTCAACTCAATTCGAAACCCTGCTTTCGTTGATGTTTGGAAAAAAAGAGGTAAAAAGATAAATAACGCTTGTTAATTAACATATCTTTCGGCCTCGACTAAACTATCCACTCATGAGGAAAAGTGTACTCTCTGCAATATTCGTTTGTCTAAGTTTTATTGCATTTTCACAAGCTCCGGAGCTTATTAACTATCAAGGTGTAGCTCGCGATGCTTCTGGGAATATCTTGGCGAATCAAGCTATCGGCATTCAAATAGACATTAGACAATCGACAGCTGCTGGTATAATTGTATACGAAGAGACGCATGCCGTAAGTACTTCAGGATTCGGTCTTTTTAATATCCAAATTGGGTCTGGTTCTATCGTTACAGGAAGTATTGGAGCCATCGATTGGTCAAATGGGCCGTTTTACATCGAAGTAAGTCTTGACCCTACAGGTGGCACATCCTACACAAGTATGGGAGTTTCACAGATGCTTAGTGTTCCTTACGCATTGTATGCAGAAACGGCTGGTGGAGGTGCAACTGGACCTACAGGCGCTCAAGGCGTTCAAGGTGTAACCGGACCAACAGGTGATACAGGCGCTACTGGAGCACAAGGCCCTACTGGTGCTGACGGAGCACAAGGAGTTCAAGGTGTAACCGGACCAACTGGTAATACAGGAGCCACTGGTGCTCAGGGACCAACAGGACTTACAGGGGCACAAGGAGTTCAAGGTGTAACTGGACCAACAGGTGATACAGGCGCTACTGGTGCTACTGGTGCTCAAGGACCAACCGGTCTTACAGGTGCACAAGGCGTTCAAGGTGTAACTGGACCAACAGGTGATACAGGAGCCACTGGTGCTCAAGGACCAACTGGACTTACAGGTGCACAAGGAGTTCAAGGTGTAACCGGAGCAACTGGTAATACAGGACCAACTGGTCTTACAGGTGCACAAGGCGTTCAAGGTGTAACCGGACCAACAGGTGGTACAGGCGCTACTGGTGCTCAAGGACCAACTGGACTTACAGGTGCACAAGGAATTCAAGGTGTAACTGGACCAACTG